>VGTI01000016.1 GCA_016874735.1 Deltaproteobacteria bacterium | reverse complement strand
CCTTAGCTATGACCTCGACATAAACAGTCTTAGTCCCGTCCCCAAAGACTTCGCTCACTTCGGCATCGGTCATGGGGATGCGAATCTGAAACACGCCTTGGTTTAGCGTTGCCCCGGCAGTCCTGAAAGATCGGGATAAGGCTGCGCCGTCCGCCGCTGCGTCCCAAAACTTGAGCTCAATATCGACCGGCCCTTTCATGGGCTCACCACCCGGGAGTGTAAGTCGTCCGGAGTAGCTCAACGGGTAGGTGCGATCTTGTGCACTAGATGTCGGCGAACCCACCGAAAAAGATAGAGCGACCGTCAGCGCTGGCGTCAGCGCAAAGGTCATGTATTTTCGGATGGTTACCGCTCGCACCATAGGCGCCTCGGCTAAGGGGCTGAAATCCCTGGCTATACATGGGGGGTGAGAGTCCACTCCCTATGCCCCCGGCATCGGCTATATGCCAGAAAACTTTAGGTGAAAGGGTAACTCTCGGTAATTAGGCAGCGAAACTGGGCGGATCTGCGCACAGCCTGCAAACTCGCGATCCTGAATTCCGTTGCAACGCCGGGGGCGCTGATGGGGCCGTTGGAACTTGCGATAGAGAGATATTCGTACTAATATTTCATATAAATAAGAAGTATTGCCACCAATAAGTCTAATTAATAGGTTTTATGTACCGTAAAATACAGAGGAATTTGGAAGAGTGGCGGCAAAGTCAAGATCGGATGCCTTTGGTGATTAAGGGCGCTCGTCAGGTTGGTAAGACTTATCTGCTCAAAGAATGGGGTGCTAGCACATTTGCTAGGGTGCATTACATTAACTTCGAGAAGTCGCCTGCCATGGCGAAGATGTTTGAGCAAGACTTTGAGACTAAGCGCATCGTTGATGATTTGGGTTTTGCACTCAAAACCAAGATTGATTTGGACAAAGATTTGCTGATCCTAGACGAGATTCAAGCGGCCCCCAAGGCGCTTACCTCGCTCAAATACTTTTGCGAGGACATGCCACGTTTAGCCATCTGTGCTGCTGGTTCACTCTTGGGTGTGATCTTATCAGATGAGTCATTCCCAGTCGGCAAAGTCAGTTTTCTCCATATGCATCCCATGTGCTTTGAAGAATTCTTTCTGGCCGTTGATGAGCGAGATACTTGGAAAAGATTATCTGATCCCGCACTAGACGCGAAGCTGTCAGACACTGTGCATGATCACTTATGGCAAATGACTAGATTGTACTATGTTGTTGGGGGAATGCCCGCTGCTGTCATGGCATTCATCAAACATAGGGACTCGATACCCAAAGCTTGGAAAAAAGTCCGCGACGTGCAACGCTCGTTGATTCTCGGCTACGAGAACGATTTTGCTAAACATGCTGGCAAAATTAATGCTGCACATATTCAGGTGCTTTACCGGAATATTCCATCACAGCTTGCGCAATCTCATGATGATTCCACAAAGAGGTTCAGGTTCGGCGACGTCATGAGTGGTAAAAAAGGCTTTGCATCCTGGGAGCGTCCACTTAGATGGCTCGTAAATGCAGGCATTGTATTGCAAGCTAAAATTGTGAACCAGGCACAGCAGCCCCTAGAACATTTTTGTCACGGTAATTTGTTTAAGCTGTTTGTTCATGATGTCGGGATCTTGGGGTGTATGCAGAATTTGGATCCTGAGTCTTTATATCGCCAAGATTATGGCATGGCTAAGGGGTTTTTTGCGGAAAATTTTGTCGCTCAGGAACTCCGTGCCGCTCATTGTGACCGGGAATGGCCACTTTACTCTTGGCAGGAGGGTGAGGCGCAGATCGAATTTGTGCGTGGATATGCAAATTCGATAGTCCCTATTGAGGTTAAGGCAGGACATCGCACCAAAGCTAAGAGCCTCGCTGAGTTTGTGCGCAAATATCATCCAACGCTTTCGATCAAAGTAAGCGCTAAAAATCTGAGTTACGATGCCGACAGTGGTCGCCTAAATCTGCCGCTGTATTTGGCCAAGTGGGCAGCGCTTTTGTAACAGAACAGAATAATCTCAATGGTATCGGTCAGCGTAGCAAGAAAAGAGAATTGGATCCAAGGAACCTCACCCAGCCTAAACCCGCTCCGCACCCATAAGAGTAATCTCTTGGCGGTCATGGAACAGATGCTTGGCCTGCATGATAGCCCACGGATAGCGCGCCAGTAGGTCCAGGGCCTCACGGATAGCTGGCCATGGTTTGGCTTGGGGTAGCTTAACGTTGAAGACAAAGTTCTTGGCCCAACCCTGACTGAGCCAACGCTCCAGCACGGCCAGCGTTTCACGCGAGCCCACCAGCATGTCGCAGACGACCCAGTCGACGGGAGCATGCGGACGGTAGGTGAGGCCGTTTTCTTTCAGATGCGTGACCAACTCAGTGAACTTTTTGTTGTTAGGTAGTTTTAGAGCGCCGTGGTCGATGGCTGTCACTGACGCGCCGTGGCGCACTAGGGTAAACGTCCAGCCGCCCGGAGCAGCTCCGAGATCAATCGCGGTGTCGCCGCTTTTGGGGGCGTGCCCAAGGAGGAGCAAGGCTTCTTCCAGTTTGCTCGAACTTCGTGATGGGGCACCTGGAAAGTGGCGCATGCGTTGGTTGCCGCCGATAAACCGCGACGGACCTTCCCCTAGACTCGCAGTGGAGAACCAGACGTCGTTGACCGTCGCGACGTAAACCTGAACCAAAAGAGTATTGTTTATCATGCTGCTGGCACCGTCCCCTAAGTCCTGCGTATCGACAACCGGTAGCTCGGGGATGTAGCGTGCATAAAGACGTGGCAGCCGGGTCTTAAGCGCAGCTAGTAATAATTTTTCGATACGCAGCGCTAACGCAGTCGCTGGATCATCATCCAGAGCAAAAGCGTGCAGCGTCCAGGGCATTGCTTGGCGATTAGCGCGTTTTGATAAGACTTCAAGACGTTTAACGATGGCGCTGATAATGCCATGAAGCATGTCGTCGACCTTCGATGGACTGCTAACGGCAAAGTGCACGGCGCGTGGCATCAACTGACGGGCAAAGACCGATGCACTGAGCTTTGGCAGCTGAATGTTTTCGTCAAAGGCGACTGCAGCTGGTCCTACCACGTGACCTTGAAGATTTAAGCGATCGCGAAATTCTTCGACCGCAATTTCAGCAAAACCTGGTCTCGTGAGCACTAATTGGAATTTGTTTGCAGGCATACGTTGCGATCTTGAAGTTGGATAAAAAAAGTTGAAGGAGTTCAGGCCATTGCGGTCCGTGTGGGGAGGTAGCATGGATGCTGCCCGGTAGGTCAAAGATATTTTTGTAACATCGCGAATATCATGGACTTACTTGATGTCCGTGGGGGGGGACCTCCAACCTCAAAAAAAGCGAGCGGTTGCAAGGAGCTCAAGGCTCCCTGACCGCTCGTCCTGACTGTGGCTTAAGTCTGATCTCTCTAACTAATCTCGGAAATGAGATCGTTCGCTACATGGTGTAGCGCCGGCACTCAGCCAAACTGATTTTGGTCGTGGGGGCAAGCTGGATTCGAGCAATCGGGCTCCGTGCAGCTGCCGTCCTCGCAGTGACCGTCTTCGCAGCAGCCACCGGCGTCACAGCAACGCTCACCGTGAGACGATGCAAATGCGTAGGATTGTAAAATGACGAATGCAGAAGTTACCGCAATAAGTAAAGACTTTTTCATAATTTACCCCAAATGTGTTTAATTGAATTTAAGCGAGCCACAGGAGACGAGCGGCAGGGAGCGCTGGCTTCGTCAGAGCCTACGGGAGGCTCGAACGACGCAAGGCTGCCTTCGTGGTTAGACGCTCGCTATCGGTGGGCGGTTAATGTCTGCTTCCGGCTGTGTCGAATGCAGTGACTTAGCACCAAAATTATCATTTAGCGGTAGACTACTTGCAGGCAGCGCGTTTGCTGCCGTTGACGGTGCCGTGAAGTTATGGCTGTGACAGCAACCTAAACAGACGTCATGGTGGATGCACGTACAGCCGGTGGCATCGAACACATCTGGGCCGTCCAGAGGGCCAGGCGCAACGGAGGCAGCTTTTTGTGCTACGCTGGTGGCCTCATGAGGGGAGCTGTGGGCCAGCATGCAGTTGACAGCGCTCTTTTCCGAATCACAGGCTGGTATGGCCGCAGCAACATTTGCTGCTAGAAAGCAGAGGCTCACCAGAATGTGAAAAAATTTACTCATGCCTTTCAGTATAGCGCAGTTTTTTTCGGATGAACATCAACCAACTTCATGAGAGCCACCCGGTTTTGGGATCAACCTCAACACCTATGATATAGTGTTGTAATCATCTCTCATTCGCGCACTCGTGAGGGTGCAGATGGGGCGCAGGTCGGGGAGCTCGCTATGACAACAACGTCGTCTCTTTCCATTGCCGATGCCAATGCCGTTGCCGGGCGTCTCAGAGAGAGCGTGGCCAAGGCTGTATTTGGGCAAGAAGCCTTGATCACAGAGGCGCTATGCTGCCTCTTGGCCGGTGGCCATATACTTATGACGGGTGCCCCTGGTCTGGCTAAGACCACCCTGGTGCGGGTGTTTGCCCGGCACTTGGGGGTCGGTTTTGCCCGTATTCAGTTCACACCGGATCTCTTGCCAGCCGATATCGTCGGCGCTGAGATCTTGAACCTAGACGTAGCCACAGGTCAGCGCCAGTTTAGTTTCGCCAAAGGCCCAGTGTTTACTAACTTGCTTTTAGCGGACGAGATCAACCGCGCTTCACCCAGGACCCAGTCGGCTCTACTTGAGGCAATGCAGGAGCGCAGCGTGACGGTTGCTGGCTCGCAGCATCTCCTTCCCCAGCCCTTCATGGTCTTTGCGACCCAAAATCCGTTTGAGGCCGAGGGTACGTTTCCTCTGCCAGAGGCGCAGCTAGACCGTTTTTTACTCCATACGCTAGTTGCTTACCCCGATGCCGAGAGTGAAAGCCGGATTCTTGCGGAGCATGCTGCTAATCAGCTGGTGGGCGAACAACATGGTCCTCAGAGCGGTAAATTTGAGCAGACGACGCAGGAAGAGGTTGCTGGACTGATAGCTGCCGTGCGCAAGGTGCATGTAGACGAGGCGGTGATGGTGGGGATTCGCGATTTGGTGCGCGCCACCCGACCTGAGGATGAGCTTTGTCCTGAGGAGTTTAGGCGCTTGATTTGGTACGGAGCTGGCCCCCGTGCCGGGATCAGTCTTATTTCTGTGACCAGAGCGCTTGCTCTTATGGAAGGTCAGGATGCGGTGAGGTGGGAACACGTGCGTCGTCTGGCGGCACCGGCCCTGCGTCACAGGATGTGTTTGACCTCCCAGGGTAGCCGCGAGGAGATGACGGCTGATCGCGTGATTACCGCCCTCATAGAGAGGTGTGAGCAACAACATAAAAACCTTGCCCGCGGGCTGAAGAGCACCTAAATGAGTGATCACGATCTCAGCGAAGTCTCAACCCTGGCATCGCTGCAACCGATGAACACGCGTGAGCTCCATTATCGCGACTATAAAAATCGTCTGAGGCTCCAGGGCAGTCAGTTCATGAGCCTAAAGCGGCCCAGTCGTTTGATCGAGTCTAGTCGCGATTACATCCCTGGCGATCCCGTCGCTCTGATTGATTGGCGCGTTTACGCACGTAGTGATCGGCTCATTGTGCGCGAGGTACGAGATGAGTCGGCATCTCACGTCCGCATCGGTATCGACTTGTCATCGACCATGTGGTGGCCAACGGCTGATGTGACCCGTGATCGTCTGCCGACTAAAGCTGAAATCGCTATGCGCATTGCCTTACACTTGAGTTATGCGCATCTGCGCATGGGTGATCAGGTCGAGGTTTTTTGGCTCACCGAAGATAGTGACAAGCTTCCGCCATTTCGTTTTCGGCCGCGACGCCCAGCTATGATTCAGAGTCAGTTTAGCCAACTAGAGGCCGGCGGTTTCCACCTCAGTCAATGGTTTCAAGTAGAACGGTCCTCCTACCCGGATACGACGGTGGATGTGACGTTTTGGATCGGAGATGGTCTCGGTAACGCAGATTCGGCGGGTTTTCTCCGGCAAGGTGCAAGGTCTTTCTTTTGGCATACTTTGAGTTCCATGGAGCTTAGTACGAGTTGGCTTGATGATCAGAATTCGTATTTTGATCGGGCATTTGCGACTAAAGAGTATAGAGGATCGGTGCTTAAACAGCAGGATCAGTATCTGGGGCAGGTGCGTGGGTGGTGCGATAGTTTTGCCCAGCTCCAGCATGCGCAAGGGGGAGCCTACGAGACGGTCAGCGATTCGACCGCCATCGGCGCTTATCAAACAGCATTAACGGCATTTTTTAAGGCAAATAGGCGACTATGAGCTTTGGCAGTATGGTATTGATGCCCACGACGGCGACAATTGGCGTCGCTGCCATGTCGTTACTTGGTGTGGCCATTTGGTGGCTAAGACGCAAACGTCAAAGGCGCATATGGCTGCCTACCATGCGGATCATGCGCATTGAGCCGCGGATACTCCCGCGCCTAGTCATGCGTGTGCCTCCCCTTATCGCTTTTATCTGCTTTATCATCTCGGTACTCGCATTGGTGCTTCATTCGCTTAGACCGAGTAGCGAAGTTTTTGCGCCATTTGAGCCGAATCAGACGCGCATTCATATCTTTTGCGATCTGAGTCCATCGGTCGCAGCGCAAGTGACACTTGATGAATACGCTGCACAGGTGACTGCCATCTTTGAATCGATGCAAAACCTAGGACGCGTGAGCCTCTCCACATCGTATGCGGCGACAATTCATCAACCTGAGAACGCCGATGCCGTCGGACGTTTGATCAGGAGCGTTGGTTTTCAAAGAGCCGGGGTGAGGCTGGGAGCGGCGATTAAACAGTTGGTGAATGGTGGCCTAGAGGCTAATCGTCTGATCGTGGTATCGGACCGTGATCAGCATTCGTGGACGGACTTTAATTGGCGGTATTTGAGTGACGAGATGGAGGTCATTTTCTACGACCTTCAGAGAACAAAGGAATCCGTTGCCAATTATTTTATAAACGATGCGCGATTTTTATCTTCGCCTGCTGCAGTGACGCAGGATTGGGATGTCGAGATTATCAGGCGTAGTGTAGACGAAGCTGCCCAAGGACGCTTGACTGCCACCTTTATGGGGCAGGAGTTGACGGCAGTGCCTTGGCAGTTTGCACCAGGCAAGCAACGCCTGAACGTCCGCCTTAGCTGGCCAGCAGCTTCCCTAGTTGAGGTCGATAGGTCATCAAGTCGCGATGTACCTCTCGTCTTTAGGCTAGAGCCCGAGGGTCAAGACGCGATTGCGGCGGATAATGCCTTTCGCAGTGAGATTCGAGGCCTGAAGCAAGATGCCTTGGTGATTAGTGAGAGCGGCGGTGAACGCTCCCTTGAGGATTTGGCTGAGGAGCTATCGGTATCTCTGTCTATCCAAGGGTTTCGCGTCAGACGCTACGACTACATCGGTGAGGGTGTGGCTGATCTAGTGGAGTTTCCCCTGGTGGTGGCGATTGGCGGGCATGGTAGTGACAATTTTTGTCCTGTAAGTCTTGCGCCGACGAATCTCAGTAAAAAATCGCGACGTTCCGGTACAGATACGAAGAAAAGTAGCCCACGCATTCTACCCAAGGTGTGGTTGGCACCGTCGCGTCTTGATGCAGATTTTAGAATGCTGTGCTCATGCTTTGTGAAATTACAGATGCCTAGTGAAGGGGCACCGATTGCCCCGGAGCTATGCCAACAGGTCAAAAATCGTGAAGACTGGATCCAGCTACTACCACTACTTGGTGGTAAACAAATTGGCGGTTCTGTTGGTGAGAATGCTAGGGCACTGGCCTATCTGCGACGTGATCCAAGTAGCGGCCTGGAAGTGCTGGCGTTTACAGTTCCCTTGATGCCAATGGTGGCGACTGGTATCACACATGCCTCAATGCCTATTATGATCAAAGAATTACTTAAATGGCAGGGCGTAGGGGAGGCTTACGGTCCCGTGGGGGCTAATTGGCCGCGTGTAGACGATTTCGCGCAGGTCGCTTGGCAGGGTGAAGGCACGCGCGATAGCGAACTCATGGCTCGCATCAGATTGAGTAATGTTCCGATTGGAGAGAGCCTGATGACGCAACTTGAACAGTCGCAACTCCCGCCGCGGTGGTCCAACGATCCTACAGAAATCACCCGCCAACTTCCGACCAAAAAGGATAGAGAAGATCCGCTGCCGTGGCTCCGCATTGTGGCCGTAATCTGTGTGATGGCAATGTTTTTAGAGGGTGCCTTGGATTTAGTTAGCCGATTAGTACGCCTAGTGAAAAATCGCCCGCAATTACTAATTTTAGCCTTAGCACTCATAGCCTTGAGCGAGTCCGCTAGTGCAAAGGTGGAGATATCTCTTCTGTCCTCACAGGGAGTGAGACCTAGTTTTGCTGTCCTTGCACGAGAGGTGTCGCAGCGCACTAGCATCGAGATCGATAGCAAACCCACAGTCCACACGCAGGTTTCACCGGAGGCGTTAGCCGAGCCTTGGCTTTGGGTCGAGCGGCTCGATACAATTTCTACGAAGTCCGGCGCTTTGGACCACGATCTTGCTCTATGGCTGAAGCGGGGTGGGCTCCTGATAGTGGAGGCGCCTTGGACAGTCACTCAGCTTGATACCTTGGTGACGCGGCTCAACACCCGCCAAGCAGGATCGAATGATGGTTGGAAGCCGCTCCCGCCTGATCATGAACTTATGCGGAGTTTTTACCTGCTCGATGCCTTACCTTCATGCCAAGGTGAGATCTGGCGTGGCTATCAATTTGACGGGCGTCTAGCCATACTGGCGATACCCTATGGATTTCTGCAATCGGTACGGGATCAAAGCGCACCCGTTACTTGCAGTAATCCGCCTGATAATGAGCGCGCGACACGTATTTTCGTCAACATGATTATGGTGGCTTTGGCAACCGACTATAAACGTGATCAAATTCATTTGCCCGAGATTCTTAAACGCCTGAGGTAACGGTGAATTTTTCGGCCACTATGTTTCAAGATGCACTAAGTTGGCCACTTGCCGTGGTCACCAGTGCCCTGTTGTTACTGTGGATCTCTTGGCTGATTCAGATCGGATTCCTGCGCGGAACGGTCGCTATTCTTTTGCGCGCTGTTTGGCTTCTGCCGATCGCTCTCAGCTTTATTCCGCAAACTGAGACGCAGCAACTGCCGCGGGCTCTCAGTCTGAGGCCTGTTCACATTTTGATCGATGACTCAGAGAGTATGCGCATTCCCGGCGATAAGGCAGTTACTTACGTCGACAGCGCAACGAAGAAGATTGAAATCGACTGCGTAAGACTTGGATGTGTGCCCAAATTCACGAAACTTAGTGAACAAGATGACGCGGTGCGTGAGGGATTCACCCCGCTAAGTCGCGTATTTGAATCTTGGATTTACCGCGTAGGCAGCGAACCTTGGCTACTCTTGAGCGATGGTGGCGATTACATGCCGGCGCAGAAGTGGCCAACCACGCTACGTGATGTCGGGCAGCCTAGCGCTAAGGGGAAGACCCCACGTGGCTTAGTGATCGGCCTTAAAGATGAAGCAAACCGCAACATCTGGATCAAGAGTAGCGACATTCAGCCGTTCGCCTTTGAAGACAAACCGATTGTATTCAGCGTCACACTTGGTCGGTCGGGGACGAGTCTTGGAGCAGAGCGCATTCAGCTCCAGGTGTTGAACGGTGAGCAGTCACTTGCCAATGTCAATGCGGCTTTTACCGGTAATACTGACTCGTCCATGGTCACTGTTACCTTACCTGCGTTACCAAGAGGCCAGCATCTTCTCACCATACGGGCACTACCAACCCCCGACGAGTCTGCGCTGTGGGATAATACGATGTATGTGCAAACAGAGGTTTTACCCAACACCGTTGGTATTCTGCATTTGCTTGGCAGTCCAAGCTGGGATGGACGCTTTCTCCGTCGCTACTTAAAGTCTGAGCCCAAATATGACTTGATTAGTTTTTTCATTCTTCGTGACCCGTGGGACAGCCAGCACGTCAACGAACGAGAATTGAGTTTGATCCCATTTCCGGTCGAGCGCCTTTTCCGCGAAGAACTTAGCCACTTTCGTGTGGTTATTGTCCAAAACTTCACTGTTTTTCAGTTTCTTCTGCCTGAATATCAGAGGAATTTGGTTAAATTTGTACAAGATGGTGGAGGCCTACTGTTCGTCGGTGGCCCACGTGCACTAGCGAACTCTGATCTCAGTAGCTCGCCTTTACGTGAGATACTTCCGTTTGAACTTCTCGATGGAGAGTTCACGAGCGGCGGTCCCGATTTTACTGCATTTGGTGATGATTTCCTCGCAGCACCTACGTCCTCGTCTGGCGGAAGCGGTCCGACTTACGATGCGAATATGTCATTTAGGGTCGAGATGGCGAAACCGGACCCTGCTAAACGTGCCCTTGCCAATGTTTACGAGGATTGGGAGGCGATTTCTGGACCGTTGACCGGCTGGCGCAACGGAAAGGGTCTACACCATATGGAAAGGGTGCAACTAAAATCAGCCACTACCACGCTGCTGACGGCTAAAACTGATGGCAAGGATATCCCGCTTGCCGTAGCCTCCTATCCCGGTAAGGGGCGGGCTTTGTGGCTATTCAGCGATAGTTTGTGGCGACTCGGATTAACACCGAGCGCTACGACATCCAGGCAGGTTTATAATCAGTTTATGCATGGTGCGATGACATGGCTCATGCGCCAAGATTTAAGACGTCCGTTGATCGCAACAAATTTTGCTCTGCGTAGCTTGAAGTACGGCAGTACTCAGTGGCGTGTGACGCTCCAAGGGCCGGCTGCGCGTTACTTCCAGCAGGGTCCGGATTGGCGTCTGTCAGTCTGTGGTCATGCTATCTCATTAGATAGCGTGATCGCGACTAAACACAGCGAAGAGCAGTGGGAGCTTGCGGGACCACTTACGACCAGTATGGCAGGAGGTTTGCGCTGTACGCTTGAGGTGGAGGGTGAGCATGCAGCTTTTGGCTCAGTAAAGGCTAGCGTTACGGCAACCTTTCCCGAGATTTTTAAGGACCGAGAGGTTGGTGCAGCCCCACAAAAATTGCAGGAACTGGCGCAACTCACCGGTGCGACTCTGGCTATTATGCCGCCCGAGCCTGGCGACGTCATTGATCATTGGTTGACCGGTGCGACTAGCACAGACGGTATTGCACTGCCTAGTCGCTTCAAAACGCTCAGAAACTTCTACTGGATACTGGATACACCCTGGCTATGGTTGCTTCTGCTTGCGCTCCCTCTAGAGGTAGTCGTGCGTCGGTGGGAACATATCATTGGCGCGGGCGCGTGATGTAGCTTAGTGAATCAATAATGAAGCATGTACGGTGCGAGCAAAAGTCGCATCGCGTCGGTGGGATTATTGTCTGCTTGGTACCGGGCGAGCTGGGTAGTCACTAGGTCACCCGCCTCTAATGCGTAAGCCGCGATGGCACGGTTGGGAACGCTTGTACTCTTATGGCACAGATTTAAGCGCTCTCGTTCGTATAGTCCTGCTTGGCTCGCTAAACCGCGAAAGACTTCAGCCTCTCTTGCCGGCAGTAGCACCCAGAAGCGCCCATGTGCGGCTAACATAAGTTTTACGCAGTTTATGAGGGTAGTGAAATTAAGACCATCAACGTGAGCATGGCGTGCCAAGTGAGCGGACTTACTTATGGTGGTGACGAGATCGCTCTGAAAAAATGGGGGATTGCAGATGATCAGGTCATAGGCAACTGGAGCTCTAGATGCGTAATCTTGGAGAGACGTGTTATAGACCGATAACATCGCCGCAAACGGGCTTGATCTGGCATTTTTTTCGGCTGTTGTGAAGGCCCCAGCATCGATCTCTATAGCGTCAATACGAGTGGTTGCCTCGGCACGTTGGCTCAACATAAGTGCAAGTAGGCCAGTGCCGGTACCGATATCAAGGATGAACTTTGCCCCTGAGGTTGGGACGTAGGCGCCAAATATCGTTGCATCAGAGGATATCTTCATCGCACAGTCAGTTTGGTCAACGGCAAACTGTTTGAACCGAAAGATATGATTGACCGGTCGAGTCAACGGGAACCCCAAAAGCCAGCGTGCTTTTTGATCACCAAGTCTGACTCAACCCGCACTTGACACGCAAGCCTCAGTCCCTTAGTTGCCGTGTGCGGTGGAAAATTTAGACGCCATGTTTCACGCGCGTTGAGAGGGGCTAGGTCGCCCTCTACAATCTCAACGGCACAGGTACCACACGTGCCCAGACCATGGCAATTTAAGTAACGAGACCCGCCATTATGCGGAGTCTCTCCCCCGCCTAGGATAGCGTCGCGCAGACGCACCCCACGTTCACACTGGATCAGCTGACCCTCGTAATTAATGATCGGCATGGCGGCTTAAGACTCCTCCCAAAGTGGAGTCTTATTCTAGATCACTATGGACCAACCGTTCCTCTGATTTCTTAAACTGCAACTGCGATTCTGGAGATATGGCGATTGGCAGTCGAAATCCTAGGTGCTTTGTGTTGGTAATCAACTTATTGTCCGGTCCTTTGCCGCCGAAAATGAGCATCTCCTTGCCCGTCCAAACGGCGGTATGCTCGCACCTTGCTGTCATGCGACCGTTGCCTTTGATGAGGCGCCAGGCTTGGGTCTTGGGATTGTAAGCAGCGCCGTCACCGAGAATCCTCTCGTCGTGACGACCACCCCAAATCACCATTTCTTCGCCAGTCCAAACAGCGGTGTGTAGCTCACGGCTACGCAAAGCGGCTGGGGCTTTGGGGAGCGCTTCCCAACTATTAGTCTCAGGGTCGAATATAGCGCCGTCTCCGAGAAGTTGATCGTCACTGGCACGACCACCCCAGATTATCATTTTGCTGCCCGTCCAAACGGCGGTGTGACTAACTCTAGGAGTGGGAGCACCGTCCTCGGCAGTTGCAGTCCAAGTCTTTGTGTCAGGGCTAAAGATGCCACCTGAGTTTAGCCATTGGTCCTGATCGCCTCCGCCCCATACCAGCATTTTCTTGCCGGTCCAAATGGCCGTGTGATAGGCGCGAGCGCTAGGTGCGCCTTCAGTTTTAACAGCTGACCACGAATCTTCCATCGGGTCGTAAAATCCACCGTCGGCTAGATAGACGCTGTCAGAATTTGCCCCCCCCCAAACGAGCATCTCCGTGCCCGTCCAGATGGCAGAGTGACCAGAGCGCGCAGAGGGGGCTCCCTTCGTGGCGACTTCGCGCCAATGGTCCTCAGTAGGGGTAATCCTTACTCCGGTTGCAACGGGATCGCGCGTTGCAGCATCCACGCCACCCCAGGCGATCATCATTTCTCCATTCCAAACACTACTATGGTAGTAGCGTGATCCACGCTCGGTTCTCTTGATCGGGTACCAGTGATCTGTATCCGGATAGAAAATTCCGCCCGCAGTTTCGCTATTCTCAATTTTACGATCGACGACACCACCCCAAACCATCATGGCATCGCCGGTCCAGATGCTGGTGTGCAGAGTCCTTGGGGTTGCCTCTAAACGGGAAACAGGCATCGCCGTCGGTCTAACAGCGTCTGCACCTATGGCCGAGCTGATGGCCGCCAATTTAGATTCGCCCACTTTAGCCGTGGTACGGCAGCCGTAGGTTGGTAGGATCCCAACGGCCAGTGCCGTGATGCGCAGGACGGTAAACTTCTGTTCCAGAAATTTCATAGCTGTCCTCCCGAGTTACCCTCTGACCAGGGCGCCGCGCATAGCGTGGCTATTCATCCGGGTCGTCCTCTACAACTTCCGCTTGTGCGAGGTATCGGCACACTTCAGGCAAAACTTAAATTAAAGTTATTTATCTCAATATGTCGATGGCTTAGACACCAAGCTTGCACTACTTAAATCATCTTACACGAATGATTTGCGGCTGATCCAAGAGGGCAACCGATCTTGTAACATCACGGAAAGACATGACTATCGCCGGGTACTTAAAGTTATTGCAGTCGTTACCGATGACACATGCAGTGGTGAGCGCTGATGCCCATCCAGTGATTAGAGAAACCGCATGGATCACAAAACCGCAGTCGCGATTGGGTGCTTGTTGCTGAGTATGGAAGTCAGTGGCTGTGGGGCGAAATCAGCTAAGGTCAAAGATGTGCGCAGTGCCAAAGTCGTGAAACCCATCGGGTCGCTGCCAGGGGAGAGCGACGCCCAGTCTGGTACACGGTCGCTGGGGCTCTCTTGTGGGGCCGGATACGCACCGGGGCGTGCAGCGCTGAGACTCATGTCCCATGAGGAGTACGACCAGACCGTTTCTGATCTGCTCTTCATCACAGACAAAGCAAGTAAGCTTGCTGTATTTGAGGCCACACCTAAAGGTCCTAGCGGTTTTGCCAGTGACACGGCTCATGTTTCCCTGTCGCCATTGACCGTGACGAAGTACTGGACGGCAGCGACAACCTTGGCCGATGCCGTTATTGCACGCAAGAACGACCAAGATGCCGCATTCCGTAAGATCGCTCCCTGCGCTGTCGGTAAATCCGAGGTTGAGGTGTCATGCCTTGAGTCCATCATCAGCGATTTTGGTCTGAGAGCGTGGCGGCGTCCCCTGACTTCCGTCGGAGCTGACAGTGAAAAGGCCAGACTCCTGCGTATTATGCAACAGGCGCCAAGTTTCGACCAAGGGTTAAGGAGTCTTTTGGTCGCTCTTTTGATCAGCCCTCATTTCATTTTTGTCAGCGTCCCCACAGAGGCCCCGACGCCAGTGGGTGAGGCAGCTGAGCTCGACAATTATCAGATTGCTTCGCGTCTTTCTTACTTCCTGTGGGGCACGATGCCTGATCAGGAGTTATTTGATCTGGCGGCACAGGACCAGCTCAGTGACGAGGTTAAGCTGAACAACCAAGTTGATCGCATGTTAAAAAACGACCGTGCTAGCTATCTAGTACGCACCATTGTTAATGACTGGATCGGCTTGGATGTGCTTGAGAACTTGGTGACTCCTGGCGTCAATGATGCACTAAAAAGAGCAATGCTCGAGGAAAGCTGGCGATTTGTCGCCGACCTTGTGATTCAGGACAAAAGTATTACCGATTTAGTAGCAGCAAAATATACATACGCCAATGGCATCTTGGCGGAGCACTATGGTATTCCGTGGAGCGAATCAGATCGTGCGAAATTCCAGCTTTTAGATCTAACTAATCACTCGCGTCGTGGTGTCTTAGGCCATGCCTCATTTCTACTGGCAACAGCCGGTTCGACGACGGAGACTCGGCCAGTAAAGCGTGGCAAAGACCTTGCTCTGAAATGGCTATGTCAGGATATCCCGCCACCGCCGCCCGGTATTCCACCTCTGGATACCAGTAAACTACCGCCTAATGCTACACCTCGGGAACTCTTGGCAGTACATACTAATAGCCCCAGCTGTGCATCCTGTCACGAGCGCTTGGATCCTCTCGGACTTGGATTTGAGTCGTTCGACGCGACGGGTAAGTGGAGGTCAACGTACACCCATTTAGGAGGTGCAGTGATTGACTCCTCTGGAAAATTGGATGCCTCCACCGAGTTCAAAGATACGCGCGAATTACTCGATCGACTTTCGGGCCAGCAAATCGTTCAGAGCTGTCTGGCTAAAAAAGTAATGGCACTAGCCGTGAAACGTCTTCCAGTCTCAAAAGATGACGAATGCGTAGCGACAGAAATGGGCGTTCGGAAATGGGGTGTTCAGGGTAAGTTTTCGGACCTACTAAAGGCCACTGTACTGACAAGGCAATTTCGTTGGCAAAGTGGAGATGCGCCATGAGTAACTTCAAGCTTAGTCGCCGTACCTTTATTAGTAGTAGTGGCACTACCTTTCTTTTGCCGTTATTTCCGAGTTGGGTTGCCAATCGGGCTACGGCTCAAACAGCGCGGGATCCGCGTCGCTTTGTCGCCTTTTACATTCCTAATGGAACCTATAATCGCGGCGATACTCCAACGTGGTACCCAGCGACAGGGGTTATGAACCGGAATAACCTGCCACCAGCCTTGGCGCCTTTCGATGCAATTGTGGGTGACTTCTCAGTGTTGAAACACATCAAGACTACGGCGGCAGATAATCTGGCAAATGCCAACGGCCAGCACGTCGGCGAAGCAGTGGCGTTTCTTACCTGTGGCCAAAACTTAGGCCCGCAGAATTCCTTTGAGCATCAGTATGCCGGCAAGAGCGGCAAGGCAGCCCTGGTCATTCAGGGGAACACCGCAGATCAGGGCGACAGATATCAGAACAACGGCATTTCCTATCTAAATGGTCGTATGGTCCGTGGCATTTCCAATCCTGGCGACCTCTATAGGCAGCTCGTGGGACAGGTTGCAGTCCCGGTGGCGCCTTCGCCACAGCCGGTTACCCAAAATTTAGAAGCCAGTATTATCGATAGTAGTCTCACAGATCTCAGTCAATTGAGGGCAAAACTAGGGCGTAGTGACCAGCAGAGACTAGACGATTTTTTGGCAGGACTTCGGGAACTAGAGCTAAAGTACCGCGACCCTGGCTCATCAGGCGGCGGCGCGTCATCGGGAAATAGCAGCGCCACTTGTCGTCCACCGACGAATCAGGCCAATTTAGATTCCGGAGCCGCAGCGGGAGATGGCAGCCTATACCTGGCTCGCATGCGGATGTTTAACGATCTCATCACAATAGCATTCGCTTGTGATCTCGTGCGGTCAGTAAGCGTTATGTTGGATGTCGAAACTGGGTCTCGGTCATTGCCAGCAGCGCCGCGCGAGCTTGTATATCAGGGTGCTGATATTGCCGGATGGAACAATCACTTAGTGTCGCATTTTGGTCATTTCAGCGGTGGCGATTTCTCACATGCGACGCCCGATGGCATACCGCGTTGTATCACGCGTGATCGCTTTTACTTTTCAGTAGTGGCTGACCTCATACAAAAGCTGAAAGCTGCCAAGGATAGTAGTGGTAGCGTCATCCTCGACAACTCCATTGTTCTTGCCGGGTTTGGCGTACGCGACGGGATGCACTATATGCATCTTTCGCAGGGTGCGCCGATGATCGTGGGCGGCGGACGAAATTTCATGACGCCGGGACAAAGTCTCGATATGTCTCAATTTGATGTGGCCGACATGTTCTTTACGTTTAATAAACATCTCGACATGGGGCTAAGCGACTTCCAGGGCGCAAGCCGCTTCTTGAGTCTTTAACTAGACCCAAAACGCAAATGATTTCTCGAGTCTAAATCACTGGTTATAAGAGTCTAGCGAGTCACTCCGTTTACAAAGTAAACGTATCAGCAGGAAAAGGCTCAAAATAAATAAACAAAAATCCGATATGATGAGGGTGGGAGGCACAAAATGCAGAGACCTCAACTTCATCTTTTCGAATCAATTGGCGCCTATCTCACAGCTATGGCTGAGTATCGGCGATCGGTCGATCCCAGCTTCTCGGTGGCCAAGGCATGCCGTGGAGAGTATCGGTGTTCACCTGCTCTCGTGTCTTTGGTCCTAGCTGGCAAAAGGCCTCTTACTCTAGATCGTCTTAATAACTTCTGCCATATATTTGGATTGAATGTTCAGGAACGCTTACAGCTTAAATTGATGCTGGAGGACGGTAGTAAGCCAGTTGCGGAGCCTCATGAAGAGCCGCGCAAGACCCTCGGACGCCGCCGCCGGGTATCCTCAGCGATTCTAAAAGATTGGTTGAATCCGTATGTAAAGGATGCCATTCGACTTGAGTCTGTGCGCCGAAGCGGTGTGCGAGGTTTGTTTTCTGAGCTGGTTCATATTGCCAACGAACACCGCATCGAAAAAGCGGTTAAATTTCTGCGCCATCACGGATACATCAAAGTTAACGAAAGCGGCCAGCTCGTCGAATCCGAGCCGCTCGCTGTGGTGCCGGATGCTCAATTTGATGCTCATGTTCGCAAGTTTCATGCGAATGCGTTGAAAATAGCCCAGTTGGGACTAACTCATGCGAATGCGGATGAGCGCCTTGCTCAAGCGATGATTCTGCCATTAGATGCCAAACGCTACGTCGAGCTGGTGGGGATCATTCGGCGCTTTTCCGAGGAACTGCAGAGCTTCACGGAGCATCATGCTGATGCTGATAAGCGTCTCTATCAATTGATTTTGCATTTAACACCTACCGGTGGCTTCAACTTTAACGCAGCTCCGACTAACAAAAAGGACCATCGCAAATGAACCGGTGCATTTTGTCCCTGGCAATATTGCTATGGTCAGGTTCGGGCTATTCATCAACATTTATCGGCAATGGTGGCAATATGTTGGATCCATCGTTGCGCCTCACTTTATCGCGCATTGCCGCAGCGATTGCGCATGCAAAAGAGTATCCAGATGATGTCTGTACCTGTCGTGGAACTTCCGAGCAATGCGCGTTTATTTCTGAAAGTTCAGAGATCCAGGCACATTTCTGCGCCAAATTTATTGCTGATCATGCAGCCGAATTTCTTGAACTCGTTAAGCCAAATGGAGGAATTTCCTTTGTATGGTCGGATAAAACTATGACTGACCACAAAGAGCATCGATCCTCCGACGCGATCGCGCAGCGAGAGAAAAAGAGAGTTATTTTGAATGAACTGCGTTTTCGTGATCTGAGCGATGCTGGTCGTGTTCAGCTTGTGGCACATGAATTAGGGCATTTTCTGTCCCATGATGGGCAAGAGATCGGTGACAGGGGGGCACTTGGACCATACAAAGGGGCTGATGGTAGTCGCACATTCCTTGATACGATCGGTGCTGCTATTGCTATCGAGGCGAGGCGCGCCGAAGTACTCACACTCGATGACGATGGCTTTAGTGCGCCGTTCTATAAATGGCGCATCAGTTACTTCTCAGAGTCGTACAATTTAGATCCGACCTTTACAAAGGCCTCTTTTGTACCAAGTAGCGGTGCACGCGAGGCTCTGGCCTTGAGCTACTATAGGCGAGCGACGAGTAATATCGGATTTGCATATCGCTACACGAGTACTGAGCTAAGAGGCTCTAACGAGCGTCGTACCGGCGTTAATGGCGAACTAAGGCTAGTGACGAATTATCTGGGACTGGAGTGGCGCGGCATACTGCTCTCTGGTGCCAGCGGACCATGGGCGTCCTATTTGCACTACGCCGTCTTTATCGGTGGTGGTGTGGGTTCGGTGAGTCAACGAATTTATGACTCGTTCAATTCTGAGACTCAGTCAAAAAATCTGGTCGGAGCGAAAACGGATGTGAATCTCTACCTGCCGCTTTACTACGGTTTTCTTGCTAGTTTGGGCATGGGCTACGATTATGCCCCCTATAAGCTCGAACAGCTCAGCGTGACGCAAAAAGACGCAACATTCTCCTTCTCTGTTGGAGTCAGCTATGGAATTTAATCTTAGGCCTACCCTCGCAACCGGTATGATTTGTATTCTAGGTTTCGTCGCAGCTGCGTGTGGAGGCTCCGGGTCAGGTGGCGGCTCCTCAAGCAGTGGCGGTGTGGTTGGGGCCGTTATCAACACCACACCTAATTCCAGCGCATCAAATGCCTGGCGTTTCTTTACCGCTGGTGGCGAGCGGGTGTTTTACGGTTACGACTCTTACGTTAAGCGGATTAACCGCATTAGCTCTAACGCGACGACGGTGCAACAGTCCTCTCAACTATCGGTCCCAGCACAGACCGATTCCTGGTTCGCCGGACCGGAGGGGAAAGTCTTTTTCACGATCGACGACAAAGCCTTATCCACATTGAATACTGAATCAGGTGTCAGTACTCCGGTGAAAACCTTTGCCGGTCGCGTGATCTCGGTGGCAGCTGATGCGACGCAAGGCTACTACGCCTTTGTTGACCAGTATTTTGCGGTGACACTCCTCACTATGGGGCAGAATGGTAGCGTGGAAAGCCAGTGGACAGGTGGCCCCCTACTAGGAGACGGCGTCACCATTAGTGCGGGCGATATTTTGCCCGGTGGCAAACTGCTGATAGCTGGTCCTGGTGGCGCCTTGGCTTTGGTTGATATCAGGGAGTCAATCACCAAGAATTCCTGGCAATTCCAAAAAATTCAGCTCACTGATTCCACTGGTCTGAATTTCGTCGCTCCAGTAGTCGGTCGCTCCGATAGAGCCATCGTCGGCAGTACAAAGAGTATGAGCCTACTCAACGTCGACTCTGGTGCCGTGCTCGACAATGAGGTCATTGGACTTTATGCCTCTAGTCAGAAGACGGGGCGTGTCCATGTTAGGTACCTAGATTCTGCCACAGACAAGTGGAAGTTTATCACTGCAGGCGACGGTGATTCGTTTGCGCGATTTGAACTCCCAAACTCTGATAATCTTAAGTTAGCAACCTATGTCGAGCAAACATATCTTACGGATAAAAATCTAAACGCGGTTATGAAGGCACTTCCTGGCATCAGCCGCCGGGTATTTACAGTTAGACTCTCGGATGCGCTCGTTGAGCGTTCCATCGATATTGGCAACGAGACCACAATCGGTCTTGGTGACGATGAGTTTTCGGCGATGGAGCCAAGTGCCCTCGGAGTGCTATCGATTTATAATCTACGCACCGGTGTCGCTAAATCGTTTAAGGGTTACAATAGAAAATTACTACAACGTGATTGAATGGGGCGCACTCACGGAGCCGTTGTATTGTACGTGATTTCCGAAGTAGCGCTGACGGTCGTGCCCACAGAAGTTTTGCCGATTACCGTGAGGCTATTGATACTCGGCTTTCCGACCTCGCCCGCCAGTTCAAAAGGTTCGGTTGTCCAGTAGTAACGGTTGATCGCAGTTTTACTCGGCTCCAGTCTTTCGATGCCGACCTTGACCGTGCCAGTCGGCGTGGTCAGCTCTGCCGTCATATCTCCTTTCTTGATATCAACGGTTGGCTGGCCAAGTGCCGCCGCAGCCTGCACTAATTCTTGTGCATTGGCAGTGACACGTACGAGTTTAGGGTCACCAGTGATCTGCTCTAAGTAGCCCTGAGGATTGTTAGCCTTACTGCCGTTGTAGCCAACAAATAGTGCAAACAGAGTTACATCCGGAATTTGTCTGAGGGCCTGAGCTGCTTGCAGGCCGGCGCTGCGTGGATCGTTAGAACCTGCCGTAGGTGAACCGTCAGAAATGAAATACACTAGCTTTTTACCGGGGAGTTTGGAGAGCACTGACGATGCCTCAGAGAATGCGGCTTGGTAGTTAGTGGATCCCAAGAAGTCAGAACCGCAGAACACATTTGACGTTAACGGTAGCTGGGCGATCGGGGCCATACCAGCAGCGGTACGCGCCTGGGTCGCAAAGGTGACTACACCGGATTTTATTGTGGTATCAGTCATAGCCTTGAACTTCTCCGTCAAGACCTGAGCCGCGCGTAAACGGCCGCAGGATCCACCAGAGGTCTTGTCGTTTGGGCCTTCGTTACCCGCGCCCTCCATCGATCCGGAACGATCGATCACGAACAACACATTTAAATCACCGCTAAGTTTGACTTGGGGGCAGAGTTCTCCCGCGACACGAACCTTCGATCCTTCTTTAGCAAAAAACTCTGATTTCATTGGGTTCTGATTCTGATTTTGATCGACACAAGGGAGCCATAATACTCCCGATGCGTCGCTGAAGAGACTGCCGTTCGGGCCTGGGTTGGCTAGACTGCTATCGTTTCCACCGTTACCGCCAACACTCATGCCATCGGAGTTTGAGCCTCCTTGGTTTTTGCCGCCTAGAGGACTGCCGCCCAATGTTGGGTTGCCTCCTCCGGCGAATAAACTGTCGATGAGGGATTTTAAGGGCTGGCCTTCAACCCAACCTGGCTTTTTGGCGTCATTGGTGGCAGGGGTGCCGTAGGCGTTGGCATCGACGTTTGGAACGGCGCCATTAGAGCGAGCGCGATTGTCGGCGCCCTTAGTGCGGGGACTACTCCCCTGGGAGCTGGCGTCTTTCCCACCAAATTGGGCCTGACCACAGCCTAGTAATGACGTTCCAAGAACGGTAGTTGAGGTGATGAGCATTAGCCGAATCGTGCTATGGCGTAGCATCTTGTGCCCCTTCTCTTGGTTTCGACGACCCTTTGTGAGACCGCTTTGTGCAAGAAGCGTGCTACTTTTCGAGCTACCTAAATTCAGGAGGTTAGCTCGCTACAATGTTACGGCTGTCAACTCCCTGGGCAGTAGAGCCGAAAATGCTAGGCGATTTAATCGCTGCTTCGTCACCCATTACAGAGATTGTCGGCTAATGACTCAGGATTTTATCAAGAAATTCTCTGGCACGCGGAGATCTTTGGGCCGCGTTCTTGAAAAACTCGTCACTCCCGCAGTCCTCGATAATAGCACCTTGGTCCATAAAAATTACGCGGTTACTAACGCGGCGAGCAAATCCCATTTCATGGGTCACGCATAGCATTGTCATGCCCTCTGCTGCCAGCTTCGTCATGACATCAAGAACCTCGCCAACCATTTCAGGATCCAAAGCGGAGGTTGGTTCATCGAACAACATGACTACGGGGTCCATGCACAGAGCTCGTGCAATGGCGACTCTTTGCTGCTGACCGCCAGAGAGTTGTGCGGGGAATTTGTCGCGGTGCGCTTTCATCCCGACACGTTCCAGGTACCTATGGCCGCGTTCCGTGGCATCATCAAGCGTCCGACCCAAAACTTTCATTTGGGCGAGTGTGAGATTCTCGGTAACTGACAAATGCGGAAATAACTCAAAGTTTTGAAATACCATGCCCACATGCGAGCGTAATGCTCGCAGATCAGTTTTGGGATCGTGGACGGCTTTGTCGCCAATCCATATCTCTCCGCTGTGAATTGGTTCTAGAGCGTTGATAGTCTTGATGAGGGTTGATTTTCCAGACCCAGATGGCCCACAGATGACAACCACGTCACCTTTGTTGATTTGGGTGGTGCAGTCTTGCAGTACTTGAAAGCTGCCATACCATTTCGATACCTTGGTCATCTTGATCATGTAGCTTCTCCGTTCATAACTCACTGCTCACAGCCAACCGGGTCTTAAGGTTGAATACAAGCCGTGATAGCGCATAGCAGACAGCAAAATAGCATGCGGCAGCTAGTAAGTAAGTCTCGATCGGGCGTCCGAAGTTTTTTCCCGCGATCTCGAAACCTTTGAGCCAGTCGTAGGCACCAATTGCATAAACTAAGGATGTGTCCTGAAAGAGGACGATGACTTGAGTAAGTAGAATCGGCGTTGTGTGGCGGAAGGCCTGTGGCAGAATCACATAACGTAATGTTTGGCGGTAGCTCATACCTAGAGCTAGGCCGGCCATGGATTGTCCTCGGGGAAGCGCCTGAATTCCCGATCGAATAATTTCGGCAAAAAAGGCCGACTCAAACAGCGAAAAGGTGAAGTATGCTGCCATTTCAGCGCCGATGGGGCGACCTATAAAAAGCGGAACTAGTAGGTAGAACCAGAGAATCAGCATGACGAGAGGCACTGCCCGCATCGTATTGATATAGGCCGAAGCTAGGCGTCTTAGCGTGTCGATCTTGCTTATGCGCGCTATGGCTAAACAAACACCGAGTAAGGTACCTAATAATGTGGCACAAGCGGTGAGTTTCAGGCTGAATGCGAGCCCGCGCGCCAGATAATTGGTCACGAGTTGCCAGGAGTAAAAGCTGGTATCTAGATTCATTGGGGTCCTGCTTTCACAAGGGGAACCTCAGTGTGATTATGATTGGTGCCTGGTATTTTCGCTTTTGCCTCCATGTAGGTCATTACGCGATTGACCACGAGGGCACTGAGCACATAGATGAGCGTTACTGCGGCATAGATCTCAATGCCGCGGGCAGTCTCCTCCTGAGCTTGCATCGCAAACATGGTGAGCTCTGGGACAGATACGGCAAAGGCCACGGCAGAATTTTTGATTATGTTCATGGCCTCCGACGTGAGTGGGGGGATGATTGTACGTAGCGCGACCGGCAAAAGCACGTAACGGTAACTTTGGAGCGTTGTTAAACCCAGGGCTTTAGCGGCTTGAAACTGTCCTTTGGGAATAGCAAGTATCCCCGCCCGCACCTGCTCGGAGACCCGCGCGGCAGTGAAAAGGCCGAGGGCTAAGGACACGACTAAATAAGCTGGCAGTGATTTAAATGAAGCCAGGAGACTTGGGACGACAAAATACCAAATGAATACTTGCACCAAGATGGGGATATTGCGGAATACTTCGACAAAAGCGCTAAGGGCACCGGCTAGCCAGCGGTTCCTTACTATAGTCCTTAGGGCTCCCACGGGTAGACCGATGCTTAAAGCCACCAGGAAGCCAATGCCTGCGACGACCAAAGTCCATCTCCAGGCACTCAGTAGCCAGTGTAGGTACGTGGTGTCACCGCCAAAGTCGTCTTTGCTTAGACAGTTGGGTATCGATTGACCCGTGACAATGCCACGGCAGAAAATCCCCAAGTCGAGTCCCTGGTGCGTGGACGACGGAGTTTCTATATGGAAGCGCCGATATTCTTCGGCAGGTCTGTCATTAGGCGATTCCCAGGCCGCTTTTGTGGCCTCCGAAAGGGCCAAACCCATGACGCGACCGCTCGGAGGTATCGGTTTAAGAAACCATTTATCCCAAAGAGCAGGTAAAGCGCCCTGCGTCATAAGCTGGTCCAAACTGTGATCGACAAGTTCCTTAAATGTAGGATCGTCTCGTCTGAGCATGATAGCGATCGGCTCCAAACTGAGAGGCTCACCGACAATGACGAACGCCCGCGGATCACGAGCGTTGGCAATGTTTCCAGCGAGTATGGAGGCATCCATCACAAAGGCGTCGGCACGACCTGATTCTAATAGGAGAAAGCTATCAGCGTGATCCTTCCCGTAGATACCATTGAAGTTGATATTTTGTCTGCGGGCCTGCGCCCGCAGTATTTGTACTGGTTGGGATCCCGTGGTCGAGACTACTGTCTTACCGCGTAGGTCGGCGATGGAAGATATGCCTGAGCCGCGTTTGACAGCGATCCGGACTTCCTCGATAAACGCCGTATGGGCAAACGCCACATCGCGTTGGCGCGCCAAAGTATTTGTAGTGGAGCCGCACTCAAGGTCTATAGTGCCGTTTTGTACGAGGGAAATCCGGTTCTGTGAGGATACGGCGATATATTTGGTCGTTAGTTTGCGCAGTCCTAGCTTAACTTGGATATCCGAGGCAATGTGACGGCAGATCTCTACATGATATCCATCGTACTGACCGTACCCTTGAGTAAAAGAGAGTGCACCCGAGGAGTCACGCACACCTAGGGTTATCGTTCCTGTTTCCCTGATTTTATTTAGGGTCGGGGACTCTGTCTGAGCCGCGTAACTCAATTGTGCGAGGCAAAAAAATAGACTGACCATGATTATGGTGCGCATCTTTAATTGACCCCGTATGAACCATATTCGTCAAAAACGATAGGCGAAACTCAGAGAACCCGAGCCCCTATCAGATGGCGGCACGTAGCCAATATCGATGGTACTGCGGACGGGGCGCCTGCCAAATAAATGTTCTTTAAGCTCAGGATTCGGGGTAACCCAGGCATCCACCGTTTCCCAAACGCGGAAGCTGATGAAAGAAAGCTGACCGAGGATCAGTCCAGGTTTATTGCACTTGGCAAGACGCTGTGCAATGTCGATCCTCTCAACTTTGAATAAGTCGTCGCGACAGGGGGCGAGACTTGCTAATACAGCGCCAAAAGACACGACCTCGCCTGCAGTAAATATCCAGCCATCTTTCCAATAACGGCCTTGAACGACGTGGCCAGTGCCGAATCCCAGGACTGTCGACGTCAGGCCGCCTAGCAGATACTCGCGTCGCTCCATGCCAACAAGCGTGTAGGTATAGGTTCGCTGATCTGGTTCGCCCTGGGGCTTTGCTTGGTTAGAGGTTGATACTTCCGTATTAGTGGGAGATGCCGCCACAAATGTGGGAAAAAAACTCATGGCGTAGAGACATACAAGAGCAATACGAATCACGAACGCTTCTCCCTTTTGTTGGTTTGCTTTCCCTGCGGGTAGCTGACTATGAGTCCCATGGTGGCTTGTCTGACGATCACTTTGGTCTGGAGATGCTGAAAGGCACTGGCTTCAATAGCCAGTCTAGTTTTACCACCGAAATAGGCCCCGAGGGACCCTCCAAACATACTGTAGGTTCCACCGTCGGCAGTGGTGCGAAAGATACTCCGCGGCGTGAATCCTAGGTCCATATTCTTAAAAGCGTGGTAGGTCATATATACGGGAATGTTGAGGTCGATTAGTGCTAGATTAGTGTTTTGGTCCTCTAGCGGCACGGATAAACCCAAATAACTGATACCGATACCTGAGCTAAGTGCAAAGGTGCTCGATTTTAGGATTTGAAACTTGGCATCTGCCGTGTATGAGGGAGGACCAGGTTCGAGAATAATTTTGGCTCCGATGTCGGCATCTTCAGTGACACCGAGTCTGCCACCGAATTCGTAAAATATGATGCCATTAGCACCGACGCTGCTGGTCTCGGCGATGGGCGTGTCTTTGGTCGCAACGAGTGACTGACCGGAGATCGCCATATAGGCCGACGTTTGCCCTGGGCTTAAAGTCTCTGCGGACTGCATAGTGGAATAGGAGACGCATGCCGATAGAGGAAACAGCATCAGCATACTGGTTAAATAACACCGCATACCTGGCATCCAATCTGGCTATGGTTGCGATTGCAATGCCTACCATGATTACAAAGTCTATCTGGTCTGTCTAGCGATCACTTGGTGCTTTGTTGATACAAGTACTTGACGAGGTTTGATGCCAAAGATTTGACCGCATCACGTACTTTGGCGGCTTGGCCTTTATCGTCTGCAGTAATTTTCGCGATCACCAGCTGATAGCCGGTACCGTCGATATCAAACACAGCATTTAGCGTTTGATAGCCTTTGACTGTCTCAAGCGAGCTCTTTAGTTGAGATGTGTATAAGTAGCCAGCATCATCAAATTTAAAATGATCGATTTGATAGTTGTAGCGAAGCTTGACGGTAACGGATGGAAAGCCTGCGGTCTTTAGCGATGAGTTGGAGTCAACGGTCCAGCCACGTACCCAGTCTTTATCGTCCTTGCTGGATACAGGCACTACTTTGACGTCAGCACCAGGAGTGCCTCCTTGTGACTGGATTTTTCCTTTTTCTGTTGCGACATCTCCGTCTGCTGGAGCAATCCGCTGAAAGTGTTCAGCGGCAGTAACTGGCATTTTTACCGCAACGGCAAAAAAGGCACTTACTGTTTTGTTTGTGTTTTCGATGGGCTTGATCGCAAAAAGTTGAGGCTCTCCCGATCCCTTGTAAGCATTCGGGACTAGAGTATTGAGCATCAACTGCGTTGGCGATCCATCTTTGCAAATCGTCGCCAAATGCTCCGCCAGATCTTGGCCAGCAGTGCGCGTGGCAGCAGCTGAAGTACACCAGGAGGCCGGTTCCTCTGCAACAGGACCCGTGATAGGGCGGTTATCGATTGGAACTTGGCAGATGTCGTCTGGACATTTCTGTACTTGCTGTGCGTCAAGATCCCGCGGCGTGGTAGATCCATCGCGCGTGCTAGTCGCGTTGCCATAGCGGTTGGATTTCGTAGACGGCTCGCTGCTACAGCTGATGATTGTCGATAATCCGATCGCGGCAGTGAGGTAGGCAAGGTAATTACGGCAATTTAGGAATGTAAATATGTTAAGGATTCCTGGATTCATCTCTAAAGTTCCTATCTTTAGCTGCCACACCGACACCTAACTCATTGTGGATTCGGCTTGGGTCTAAAAAAACTTTAGAACTATGGCCCATATATCAATGAAGTTGGGGTGTTGCGGCATTTGGTTTTGTCCGACGTGGGACTCGGTTTTGACTTGCGAGTTTGTATTATGTCGCATTTTTACGTGGTCGCTTCCTGGTAGCTCTACTATGAGGCGGCTATAATAGAGTGTCACGTGTTCCCAAACAGAAGGAACCTCCTATGGATGTTAGTCCCGTACATGTTGCGCCACTTATGCTGCGGCTCATGATAGGCATGCTGTCGATAGGATTTTCAGCCTGCGGCGTGGTGGAGAAGGTCACAAAAAAAGGCGGCTCAAAGGCTGCTGAGATATCAGACTCATCGACTATGCCGCTACCGAACGATGGCATCTTAATCGATGCCATCGATCTTGCAGTAGCGCCTGGGTTCGTACTTGAGCCCTATACGCAGGCCCAACTGCTCTATGAATTGAATACCAGCAGTGAATTTTATAACGTGCAGCCCGAACCCGAGACCAAGAGTGACTTCATCAAGTGCATCGAAGATAAATTCAAGGATTCGGCTGCGGTAGCCAATAAAAAATCCGTGGTCATTAAACTAGAGAGCGATGTCTCTGAGTGTCTGAGGATCGTGCTGACGAGCCCGGACTATGTGTTAAAGAGTGTCCAGGGAAAAAACCGACACTATTATTATGCAGTCTGCGAGGGTGCTGATGTTTCAGCTATGAACGGATTCAAGTGGGCTAGCGGCGCCAAAAGCGACGTAAAATGTCCGAAGATAACGGAAATGACACAGACGATCACCGATTCGGTGGTCGAATACGAAGTCGATGGCGTGGTAATAAAAAAGACCCAACGTGCGATGACCCATGCAGGCAATAAAAACTTGGGTGGATGTACAGTGCTTGAGACCGGCGACATAAAAACTCTGGGTGATGATTGTCTAAAAATAATTAAAAATGAGACTATCACCACTACCTCACTGGACACTGCGCGCAGTCTGCCCGTGCGTAAGTATAAGTGGACAAAAATTAGTTATAAGGGCGTCACTGCTAACTCATCGTCAAAGGATCATGTTTGGTACAGTAGCGGATCTGTGACTCTCGATATGAGTGGGTGGGTAGGTACGATCAAGTACACCGACAGTAAAATACCTCCCACCTATTCGATGCTGAACGCCGTATCCGGTGGCGCCACTGACGGGTCATTGATCGCTATGCCATCCGAGTTATGACTGGCGCCATGCTTTCGGGAAAGTCATTTGACATCAATTGTGACTTTTTGCGACTGGCCGTTGCGACGCAGCTCGATATCAATGTGTTCCGTGCCTTTGAGTGATTTCAGTAGGCTGATCGAGGCGGAAACATTATTGAGCTCGGTACCGTTAATATTCGTGACTACGTCTCCGTCCTGGAGTCCCGCCTTGGCGTAAATACTGCCCTCGTCAATTTGCGACATTTTGAAGCCTGCGATGAGCCCGTTCTCCATGAAAGGCTCAGCTGTCGCTTGCATCAGGATTTTGGCCAGATCTTCCTTGACGAGCTTGTCGCGGTAAGATGCGCTGACGCTAATCGTACCGCCCCGCCTTTCGAATCCCTCTTCGCGGTAGCGGTCCTGCGTTTGCGTGCGAGCACCCTGGCTCGCTGTTTTGGTGCCATCGTCCATAAATTTGCCGTGGTAAATGAGATAGGTTTTTCCCTCTCGGTCTATGGCGTGGATGGAGTTTTGATAAACGGACAAAACTTTGTATTTATCTAGTATGATGAAATCCCGTTTAACGGCTTTAACCGCTCCGGAATCCTCTTTAATGAGTGCCACATTACTCTCACTGTTTTTTTGTACGATAGCGCCGACGATAGCGAATCCGAGCTCGGTATCCTCTTTTTTGACTAATTCCCCAGAGCTGGCAGACATTGCTGCCAAACCTGCTATCATTGGTGGGAAGAGACGACGCATGTAATAACCCATACTCGGTGGCAACGGCACCCTGCTCTCAGGTCATCGGCATGCTTTGACTCAAGTTTAGCTCTGATGTGAGGCTGTTGATTTAGCGTGGTTGTAGTAGGCAGCGTCATAAAGTTGCATATGTTTATAAAATTTGAAATATTATAAATAGTTATGAGTTTTTGTGGCATAGCCCGAAGTGAGCTCACTATGGTCCTCAAGCAAAAGCGCGTAAGAAAAGTTTTAACAAGTAAGATTAGGCAGTTATATGATATTGTGGCTGATATCGATGGCCTGCTAACAGAGATGGAGACGGAGTTCTACCGTGTCTGTATTTTTGGTTCGGCCCGCATCAGCTCGGATAGCGCCATATACCAGCAAGTAGAGAAGTTGGCGGAGGGTCTATCTCGTCTGGGCGTTGATATCGTGACTGGTGGTGGCCCCGGACTGATGGAGGCTGCCAATAAGGGGGCCAAGGCTGGAAGTAAAGGCGCATGGTCCATAGGGCTGCCGATTGAGCTGCCGTTTGAGTCGGATGCGAACTCCCATCTCGATGTGAAGAGCCAGCACCGCCGTTTCTCAAGTCGCTTGGATGAATTTATGCGGCTTTCGCACGCTGTGATCATGGTCCCCGGTGGAATTGGCACATTGCTCGAGCTGTTTTATACCTGGCAACTCATGCAAGTGAATCACATTAAGCCCCGGCCGCTGGTGCTACTTGCCGATGACGAATCGTGGCAGCAGTTGATGGAGTGGCTGAGGAAATTCCCCTTGGCCAATAAACTCATGTCGGAACGTGATTTCTCGATGCTAAAATTAGCCCATTCTGTCGACGAGGTGGTTAAAATACTCGAGGTTGATATCAATAGATTTCGGACCGAAAATAAAGATGGTAACAGAAAGAGAAAAAGTGCGGATCAGAGTAGTGATGAGTAATCTCGATTTTTCATGGTGATTTATGCCGTCAAAAATGCAGCGCAAGGTGTCAGTTTCGAAGATTTTCCAGACAATCATTCACTGTGCTTTGATCAGCGCGACCAGCATGGCTAAGCGGACGCGGATGTCGGAAATCCGCTTTTTTGTCGACCTCTACGCTGGATTCCTACTTATGGGTACGGCCAACGAGCAGGTTGTTATTCAGTCAGTCCAAATTATGCGGATTCTCGAGCAATTGGAATCGCAGGGCCTGGTGACCATCACTAAAGATGGAGCGCAAACTTACTACAGCGCCGACGTCAAATGTTTTAAATATCTGTTGTCTGAGTTATTGAATCATGGGCAGCGTAAGCCTATGGAAGAGGTGATCTTCATCAATTACTACACCTCGACGTACCGGGGATTCTTTCTGAAGCAGGCCTCAGCGTTGACGGCTGAAGAGCATGCAGCGATGCTGGAATTATTGACTCCGGGCAAGCTGCTCTTACGTCAGATTGCCATCATGGACGAGCTGATTGCGCGCATCGAGGCGCGTATCGCCGATTACGGTAAGATTCGGACCTTTATGGAGAAGGCTGAGACGAGTAAGTTGTCGGTTGAGGAGAAGATTAAGCAACTACCACTCGGCCCCAACATTCCGCAAACCTATAAGAAATCGCTCCGCGATGTGCTCCTGGACTTGCCCAAGGCACTCAGGGAGCGGGAGCTCACAGTAGGTTTCGAGCATCGGCTAAAGTATTACTACGAGCCCTACTTAAATACCCTAAAAAGCGAGCGTGCGCTCATGGCTGGTCTGCTAACTAAGACCGATGGCAGTCAGTGAACCGCGATTTGCTCAGAATACCTTTGCCGACGAGCCTCCTCCTGCGGTTAAATGCCATGGTGGGGCTGTCCGGAAGCCCCCTAGTTTAGATGAGAGGGGTGGCTGTGCGTCAGTTTATCTTCCAGACTGGGATCGCGGCTTTATATGCGATAATCCTGTGCACCAAACCGGCAGCGGCTGCGCCCATGAATCTTGCAGAGGCACTGCGTTACGCTTTGGAGAACGCCCCCTCCATGCAGCAGGCCCGCAGCACCATTGAGGTGCGTGAGGCTCAAGTCGATCGAGCTAGGGCTCGTTATCTACCCTCGCTCGATCTCACGACGACCCAGGGTCTTATGCGTAGTGGTGTGCAGCAGTTTACCGTGGTCGGTGCCGGAACTGGCGGTGGGGGCGGCAATACAGGCGGCGGGACACTTCAGCCCTTGGCGCGCAGCAGTTCGCCGTGGTTTAGCCAGCTAGGCCTCAGTCTCACCGAGACTGTTTACGATAATGGCCAAAGTTTGATGCAGCATGATATCAGTGAAGCCAACCTGGAGATTGCCAGATTGAACTTCCTGGAGACTAGAGACACGACTCTTCTAGAAGTGTCGCGTGCATACTATGCGTTGTCTCAAGCTGATATCTTACTCAACACCAATCAGCAACAGGCTCAACTTACGGCTAAGCAGCTAAGTAAACTTGAGTCTCTTTATAAGCAAGGACTTAAAACGAAGCGGGAGTATTTTCGTCTCAAGAGCCAGGCCCAAAGAGCAGCGATCGAGGTTGGTAATGCCCAGGTGGCCAAGGCTAATGCCACCATCGAACTGCGACGTGTGATGGGTGTGCCTCCCGGTACTAGCGATGTCACTTTTGTCACGTTAACCGCAGAGGATTTACAGCGCGAAGAGCCAGGTCTGCCGATCAAAGTTCCGACCGTGGAGGCGAGTTATTTGGCTAAAATCGCAGCGCTAGAGGCCGAGGTAGCCACGGTTAATATCGATCTCGCGCGACGACGTAACCTCCCGGTGGTGACAGTAAGCTCTACGCTTAACTACCAGGTGCCCTCCTACTTGGCTTTTGCTCCGGCTGAGGCCAAAGCTAATCAGTGGAACTGGAACGTGCTCCTAGGCGTTAACTACAATATCTGGGATGCTGGGAGTCGGCGACGCGATATCGATCTGAGCGCAAGTCAGCTCACCATCCAAAATCGGGATAACCGCGATAAATTGTACGTGCGTGCAACGGGTATTGCGAAATTGATGGAGACGCTTCGCAACCTAAAAAACAACTTGCAGCTCAACCGGGAGCTGATGCGCCTTGAGCAGGTTAACTTCGCCACGCTTGAGGAAGATTACCGACAGGGCAAAGTGGCCTATCTTGATCTGGTAACGGGTCTTAGTGACCTCCTGTCAGCCCGCGTGAGTTATTATACGAATTATATCAATTTGCTGACCGCAATAGCGCAGTACCGCTACTATGAGGCAACAATTTATGAAACCGCAGCGACTGCTTAAGCTGGCCCTTGGTACTATATGTCTGGCGCTGGTAGCAATTGGCGTATGGCGTTTACCGGCGAGCGGCCGAGAGCGTCAGTTACCTATCGGCACTGTGGCCCAGGGCGATATGATCGTCAAGGTGACCATTTCGGGCACAGTGATGCCGAAAAGATATGCCAACATAGCTGCTCCCTATAATGGCTACGTTCAGCGTCTTTTTGTCAAAGTTGGAGACCGTATTGTTGCGGGTGCTCCGATCGTTAGCGTGGCGCAAGCCATAGGTGGCGGGCAAGAGGAAGTGTTTCCGCTACGCTCACCACTCACAGGTGTGGTCGCACAAGTATGGAAGCGTGAGGGGGAATACGTCACTGGCGGCGGGAGTGGCATGACAGTAGATGGGGCGCTGGTCCGGATTGACGACGTGAGCAAGTTAACCGTCACCTCTAATGTACCAGAGGTGGAGATCAGCAAGCTGAAAGTCGGTTTGCCCGTGTTGATCCGCGCCGTAGCGGTCCCCGATCGGACCTATAACGGCACCATTGGCGAGATAGCGCTCGCAGCTAAAGAACAGACTGGCGGAGATAGAGCGCGCGTCGAATTTCCCCTGAATATTACGATTGCAGAATATGACGATAAAATACGCCCTGGGATGTCAGTCGTGATCGATATCATCGTCAATGAGGTCAAGGGCGCGCTCATGCTGCCACATGAATTCGTGCAGCGTGGGCCCCAAGGATACTTTGTAACTCTGGCTACAGGTGAACGCAGACCTATTCAAGTTGGCATCAGTAACGATGAGTCTTTTGAGATCAAGAGTGGGGTGAGCTTAGGTGACAAAATCAAAATGGTCGATTTTCTCACTATGGGCGGTGAGCTGTGAGCCGCGACCAGATGGAACCGCCGCTCATTAAGGTGGTAGAGCTTGATTTCGCCTATATGCTTGAAGGCCGCTCGATTGAGATTCTGCGACGCGTCAATTTTACGATCAATCATGGCGAATTTGTTGCGATTCAAGGGCCCTCGGGGTCGGGTAAGTCGACGCTATTCTACATTCTAGGCTGCTTGCTCAAGCCTACAGGCGGTCGCGTCTATTTTGATGGAGCCGATATCACCGGTATCGACGGCCCAGAGGCTGCCTACCTCCGCAATCGCAAGGTTGGTTTCGTGTTTCAGCAATTTCATCTGCTGCCACGAGCCACAGTGCTGGACAACATCCTGCTGCCTGCTCGTTACCCCCAAGAACTGCCACCTGAGGGTGGCGATTTACGAGCTAAAGCTATAAGTCTGGCAGAGCGGCTCGGACTGGGTGACCGATTGTTCCACCACCCAAGCCAACTCTCCGGTGGCCAGCAGCAGCGTGTTGCGATCGCGCGAGCCCTGTTGACGGACGCGTCTCTGATACTTGCCGATGAGCCCACAGGTAATTTAGACAGTCGCAGTGCGGCCGAGATCATGCAGATCTTCCGTGAAATACATGCTCAGGGACGCACCATTGTCATGATCACACATGACCACGAAGTAGCGCGCTCCGCCGCGAGAGTGTTGCATGTGCGTGATGGTGTCGTCAGCGAGGGTGGATTGCAGCGTCTTAGCGGTGAGCTGACTACAAGCGAGAACCTTAAGCTACCTGGTGCTTGGAGCGATAACGTCGCGAGGCTAGCGGGCAAAACCCTACCCAGCGCCCTAAAAAATCTGCTCCGCAGTCGGACCAAATCAGTGCTTACGATGTTAGGTATCATTATTGGGATTGCTGCGGTTCAGGCGATGATTTCCCTAGGTGAGTTCACCAAAGCCAGGATCATGGAAGGATTTGAGGCGCTCGGAGTCAATAAACTCGTCGTGCGTGGCTATCCCAACTGGGAGCGACGGGCGAGCGACGAGACCAGACGTGAGTTTGGTGGATTCACAGTCGACAGCGATTTATCAGCTGTGCGGCGCGTATTTCCCGAGATCAGATACCTGTCACCGGTACTATCGTCATGGCAAAATACGGCTACCGCTGGCGGGCGCTCGGTCTCCGAAAACGTCCGGCTACGCGGCGTCAACCACGAGTATGCAGCCATTACCAACATCCAAATGGCCGAGGGGCGCTGGCTCTCCCCTTATCATGTGGAGCAACGTGCTCTCGTTTGCGTCCTAGGTAGCGAGCTTGCCACGCAGTTATTTCCCGGTCAGTCATCGCTCGGGCAAATGATCACTGTAACAGTAGATGCGGATAGATCGGTACCGTGCCGGATCATAGGTGTGGCTAAACCACAAAAATCAAACCAGGAATGGCATCGGCCGAACACGCAAATCAGCATGCCTTACACGGTGTATCAGGCCGTTGGCAGTTACATGTCGAGCCGGATGTATCAGTTTGCTGTACAGGTACGATCAGAATCGGACGTTGAGTTAGTCGCGCGGAAGATTAAGTCTTATTTCGGGCTGCGCTACGGTAAATCGGGCCGATTCATGGTAGATACCGAGGGCACTCTGGTCGCTCAGACTAAACGGTTTCTGACCATTTTCGCAGCATTATTGACAGCGATTGCTTTTTTATCCCTGTTGGTTGGGGGCATCGGCATACATAACATGATGCTGGTGTCGGTGACCGAGCGCATCAAGGAGATTGGTCTCCACAAGGCACTCGGTGCGACCAATCGCAGTATACGCATGCAGGTGCTCATGGAGTCTTTAGTACTGTGCTCCGTGGCTGGGATGATAGGAATTGGTGCCGGATTCGCGGCGACTGAGCTCATGATTTTTGCAGCGACCAAGTTTGTTCCCAAGCTGAAATTTGAGTGGGTATTTGAACCTGTCGCCATCCTTACGGCCGTTGGCAGTATTGTTGCTGTCGGTATGTTTTCTGGTTTATTTCCGGCGCGGCGTGCGGAGCGTCTCCAGGTGATTGAGGCGCTGCGCGCAGAGTGAAAATGAGCTACCATCGTTGGTGGCTGCCTCTATATTAAGGACCTAGACCTATGGCACATGTACTCATACTCGGAGCTACTGGACTTATCGGGCAGGCCCTAGGCCAGGCTTTAGTTAAGCGTGGTGATCAGGTGTCTATTGTTAGCAGAGGCATCAGGAGAGAACAGTTATCGTTTCCGTGTACAGTGTTCCAGTGGGGCCCTGACTGCAAAGAATTACCGGATTGTGCTATTGACGGTATCGATGCAGTCGTTAATTTAGCCGGTGAGAGCATAGCCGAGGGTCGCTGGACAGATGCAAAAAAGGCCCGGCTCATGGCCTCAAGACTAGGTCCTACCGAAGCAATGGTCCAAGCCGTGACGCGGGCGCGTCGCAAGCCGCGGGTCGTCGTGCAGGCATCGGCGATCGGGTATTATCCCGACGCAGGCGACGAGAGCCTGACGGAATCTAGTGCGGCGAGTACTCAGTTTACGGGCCAGCTCTGTGCCCAGTGGGAGGCAGCGACGGATCCGCTTAAACCGCTCGGTGTGCGTGTCGCGCTGTTGCGGATTGGCGTTGTCTTGGCTCACGGTGGCGGTGCCTTACCCAAATTGGCAAAACTCTACCGTTTAGGATTAGGGGCGGCACCCGGTTCTGGCGACCAGTGGTTCAGCTGGATTCACTTGGATGACATGGTCGGGTTGATTCTGACGGCGCTCAGTAACGACAAAGCCGAGGGACCCATTAACGCGACAGCACCGAACCCGTGTCGCTTTGTTGAGCTACATAGGCAGCTAACGGGTCGGGCCAGTGGGCCCGTACTGAAGGCGCCCTCTGCTGTCATGAAGGTGGCTCTTGGCGAGGCGGCACAGATGGTACTGGCAAGCACCAAAGTTATCCCTGTTAAGGCGCTGGAGCTTGGCCACCAATTCAAGTTTCCGACAGTTGCCTCCGCGGTTGATGATCTACTCGGCACGGATGCGTTGCGTGACACCGACTGGTTGAGATCCGCGCAGTGGTTGCCCGCGCCTTTAACTGAGGTGGCTAAGTATTTTTCTGATGAGCGAAATCTTGAAGAGTTAACGCCGCCTTGGCTCAGCTTCAACGTCGTGGGTAAATCGACGTCGGAGATTGAGAATAAGACGCTCATTTACTACAAATTGCGCCTCCATGGCATATCGTTCAAGTGGACGACTGAGATTATCGGGTGGGATCCTCCGCGTGGCTTTGTCGATCAGCAGCTACGTGGACCGTTCGCAGTGTGGCATCACACCCACCAGTTTAGCGAGCTTGGCGGGGGGACCTTGATGGTGGATTTTGTGCGCTACAAACCACCGGTTGGTATTTTGGGTGCTTTGACCGGAGGCTGGATGGTCGATCACGATGTTGCGCGCATCTTCGGGTACCGCCGTGAGACCATCGCCAGACGTTTCCCAGAGCCTGCAGCCTAATGGTTTTTTTAGTGATTTTCGATTCTTAAGGCCGTGTAGTCGGAGGTTGACATTGGTAGTTAATGTCAGCATAACCGAAGACCTTGCTTGGTGTCTCCTAACGCAGTCAAAGACAGGTAACGCTACCAAATGAGCCAAATGAGCCAATCTCCGGCGTCGAACTCGAAAGGGTATCTTTACACTCTCGCTCTGGCAGCTTTGGGTGTGGTCTTTGGCGATATCGGTACCAGTCCGCTTTACGCTCTGCGTGAGGCGTTTCATGGGCCCCACGCATTGCCAGTAATTCATGGCAACGTGCTCGGGATCTTATCACTGATATTCTGGTCTCTGATCATCATGATTTCTCTTTGGTACATCACCTTTGTCATGCGCTGCGATAACAGGGGCGAGGGCGGGATTCTGGCACTGATGTCGCTGGTGGACCCAGGAGCTCAACTGACCAGCCGTGGACGCGGCCGGTGGATCGTCCTGATGGGACTCGCCGGGGCAGCGTTACTTTATGGTGACGGCATTATCACACCAGCCATTTCAGTACTCAGTGCCATCGAGGGTTTGACGGTGGTGACACCGGTGTTTGAACCTTACGTGGTACCACTTTCCATCGTTGTACTGTTCCTCATTTTTTGGCAGCAGCGCCGCGGCACGGCGACGATTGGTGCCATTTTTGGTCCATTGCTCCTCGTGTGGTTCTTTGTGATGGCGGGCCTGGGAGTGGGCGGCATTTTGCGCCATCCCGGTGTGCTGGCTGCTGCGAATCCAGTGCACGCCGTCGTGTTCTTTAAGGCCAATCCGTGGCTCGCATTTGTCTCACTAGGCGTAGTTTTTCTCGTCGTGACGGGTGGTGAAGCGCTCTATGCCGATATGGGACACTTTGGTCCTAAGCCAATTCGGATGGCATGGTTTGGTGTTGTTCTGCCAGCATTGCTTCTCAACTATTTCGGACAAGGCGCGCTACTACTTGAGAATCCTGGAGCGGCCGAAAACCCATTTTTTCTCCTCGCTCCGAGTTGGGCTCTCTATCCTCTCGTGGTGCTGGCAACATTTGCAGCGGCTATTGCCTCGCAGGCGTTGATCTCTGGTGCCTACTCGCTGACGCGTCAAGCTGTTGCGCTTGGCTACCTACCCCGCATGACGATCAATCACACCTCGAAGGAGGAGATCGGTCAGATTTACGTGCCATTCGTCAACTGGGCCTTGTTGACAATGACGATCTTTCTAGTCGTGCTGTTTAAATCGTCGAGTGCGATCGCCGCAGCCTATGGTGTGGCTGTGACCACGACGATGGTGCTGACGACTATTCTAGTTTATTTCGTCGCCAAGAATCAGTGGCACTGGTCCACATGGCTACGAGTGGTTGTGGTCGCACCAGTGTTTGCTATCACATTGGCTTTCTGGGGCGCCTCGATGCTGAAGATTCCCCACGGCGGTTGGTTCGCTCTGGGGGTGGGCTTAGCCATCATTGTCTTGATGACGACGTGGCGTCGTGGCCGGACCATTCTCGCTGACCGTTTACGTTCGCGGGCGATGCCTCTTGATACGTTCATCGCAAATATCAGGCGCGATCCTCCCGCGCGCGTCCCAGGCATGGCTATTTTCATGACCAGTGCTTTGGACGGTGTGCCGCCGGCACTTCTTCATAATCTCAGGCACAATAAAGTGTTGCACGATCAGGTCGTACTCATGACCGTCCAGACGCGGGAAGTTCCCTACGTTTCACGCGAGGAGCGGTATAAAGTCCGGATGGTTTGCCCTGGACTGTTCACGATGGTGGTTTACTACGGTTTCATGGACACTCCGAATGTACCGGCAGTGCTCCTGCGCTGTGACGCTGAAAATATAAAATTTGATGCGTCCGAGGTGGCTTACTTCCTCGGCAGAGAGACCGTCCTAGCAACGTCGCGTCCCGGGATGGCGATCTGGCGTGAACGTCTCTTCTCCTTCATGTCGCAGAATGCCCAACGCGCCACTACCTATTTCCAGATTCCGCCGACTCAGGTAGTCGAGATTGGTCTGCAAGTTGAGTTGTGAGTGCGGTAAGTCTCTGATTTCCGGTTAGAATACAAATTATTTCTAAAGTTTAGTGACCATAATGCCGATAAGCCGCCTCGTTGGTAGGGAGATTCCTACCACTTTAGAGGATTAAACATCATGGCAGTTCGGTGGGCATTGGCTCTCAGGGGAGCTATTGTTGCTATCTCATGCCTCAGCCTGTGGCTTGGTGGCAGTCAGCCGGCGTTTGGCAACGCTGCCAATGCACGCAGCCTCTGTGCGGCTGCACCTGATGCTCCTGGGTGTGGCACCGGTCAGGCCTCGTGTACGACGTGTCATACCGGAGCCCCGTCTCTAAATCCTTACGGGCGTTGTCTTAAAGATGCGCTTGCTCGCTCCCGGACTATAGAAGCTGCCGCTAAAGCAGTCATGAATCAGGACTGTGACGGCGACGGCATCGTCAATCTGGAAGAATTTGCCTCTGGGACCGAACCCGGTGTGGCCGACCAAGGGCAAAATACGCGAGCCAAAGACGAGCGTAACTGTGATGCTCGGGGTGCAGGGAGTGGCTACAATCTATGTGGTTACGATCCTGACTACGCCTTTAAGAAGGTGAATGCAGATTTCTGCGGCAACTCACCGACCTTCGAGGCATACCAAGAATTTAAAGAACTACCTCTAACCGAGAAAGAGCAGCGCATTGCCGCAACCGTTGACTCCTGCATGAAGTCAAACTTCTGGCGCGGCAAGGGCGGCATACTTTGGGATATGGCTGGCGTCAAGGTACGTCCCTTAACCGTGGTCAAGGCAGGTGACGATGGCGGCGAGATTCCACTGGCTGACTACTATGACGACTATAACCTTTATATCTATCACCACATCGATGATGCGGACGCGCGTGGTGTACTAACCGCAAACTACTATGTCACCCGCCGTGATGGAGGCACTACCGCCTACACACCCACCGAGAACGTTGCGCTCAATGGTAAGAAGCCTGGTGTCCTCGCGGTGACAGGCAGTTTTTACAACAATATGCAGCAGTTTGTGCCGAAGGACAAACGAGCTGGTGTACTCAGCACATCCTGGGCGCAAAATGGGCTCACCATGTTTGCCTCGATCCCGAGGTCTACTGCAGCTCATTTTTACCGTGTTTACCTCGGTCTTGATATCAGCAAAAACCAAGGTCTAGTCGAACCAGGTAGTAACTTTCGCCTAGTCGACTATGACAACAAAGACGTCACGCGCCCTGCCTGTGCCGCCTGTCACCGTTCGCTGGATGCTCTCACCTACCCATTTACCAAATACAATGGGCTGACGTTTCAAATTCTTGGTCGCGACATCAACACAGCCGGCGGTTTTGTTGGTGGTGCCGTTGGCGGTAGCGTCATGCTCCCTCCGTTTCTAGCTGGGATCGTGCAGAGCGGCAGTTCTCTGGTCGGTGGCGACTTATTGCTGCTTGGTGAGTACAACGAGAACCGCATGCGGATTCTCGCCAAAATGAATGCAACAACTGAGCCCAATCTGGCGGCAACACCCTCGTCCGGTTTCATACTAGGCCAAGCTGTTAACTCCCTACCGGAGTGGGGGCGTGTGGCTGCAAACTCAAAAGAATACGCCCGCCAAATCGTCCTTGATTATTGGCGCTATTTGATTGGCGAAGAACCAAATGCTGAAACAGAAGACGAATTTGAGTCGCTAGTCGAGAACCTAAAGACCAAGCATAATTACCGTGTGCGCAACTTATTACTCGATTTAGTGACGAGGGATGCTTATGGCGCACCATAAGGCAAAAGCACTTGTAATCATCGGCATGCTCGTTTTTATGGACGGCTGCTCATGGTTTAAGAAGAAAGGTCGCGGCGGGCCGAGCGCTCCTCGAAAACCGAAGTCGGCCGATATACGGTCGGGCGATGATGGTGAGCCGGGACTCTCCCACCGTGCCAACGTGCGGTTTAAAAAAATCTACCTCCTACGCAATGACTATGCGCGTGCCTTGCAGTTGCCTCCGAATCAGTTGTGCATCGAATCGGGAAAAGACTGTCTGACGCATTACAACATCGTCCTCGGTGGCGTCGACGCCAATCTCATGCTGTACGAGCGAGCCGAAAAACCGGTGCCAACGAGCCCGATTGCTATCGAACGCGTAGCTCTGCAGGCCTGCGCGCGGCGCGTCGATTTGGATTTTGGTGGTAGTAGCCCGCTAATTTTTGCCGGTATCCCATCGGGTGGCACCAATTTTACCGAGGCCCATAAAAACGCTGTTCAGCGTCTGTACCGTAATTTTCTACAGCGTGATCCTACTGATGGCGATTACGCCGGGCATGAAAAGCTTCTAGATTCTGTGGGGTCGATGGTGTCTGGCAACGAGGTCGGCAAAACTTGGGCAAAGTCCGCGTGCTGGATGGTTGCCACGCAGCTGGAGTCAGTCCTTTATTAGGACGGGGGTAATTATGAGTCGCCATAAAAGAAGTGCAGCAAGTCGTAAGCAGCAGGGTCTCAACCGCCGCGATGTTGTGACTCAAGGACTCTTGCTTGCTATGGGCCCCCTACTCTGGTCGCCACGTCGGCTCCTTGCCGCGGAGACATCAAGTGACGATCGGCGATTTCTGATCGTGATGCACGGATCGGGTGGTGCCTCCATTATTGACTCATTTATGGCGCTCTCAAGTAACGAGGTGCGCGCGGCAGGTGGTGATGCCAATGCACTCAACTGCTACGAGACGTCTCAGCTCATCAGTTTACCCGACTCACCACTGCGGGCCGTGAACTATCAAGGAACTATTGCGGTACTCGGTAATCTCAAAGTTCAGGGTGCTCAAGAGGCATTTTTACGCAAACATAAACAAGACATGATGGTAGTGACCACTGAGAGCACCTCGGTGACCCATACCACAGCGCAAAAACGAGCCATCACCGGCAATGAGGCCTGGTCTGGGCGCACCCTGCAAGAGGTGATCGCTGCTACTTACGGCAAAGGCTTGCCTTTAGCTAATTTGCTTCTAGGACAAGGTGGATACGTCGAACACGGTATCGACGGCAGTTTGCCCGGCTACGCTAAGGGCACATTGGTCAACGAGCCAGCAACTTGGTCTAAGGGACTTTCTAGTGCCTATGGCATTGATGAGGCTCCTTCAGAAGAGGTGATGGCCGTCGCACGTGAGATCCGCGATCAAATGCTCGATGCGCCCTCGGCATTTTACCGGACCTTTAAAGAGTCGCCCGTCATGCGTGACTGGGTACGTGCGCGTAGTGATACGCGCGATCTCTTTGAACGCGGCAAACTGGCGGCAGGCCTGGATATCTCACCGAGCAACAGCAATGCCGTGGAGCTGATGCGGATTTTCCCGGATTACACGTGGGATCCCTACGAGGCCCAGGCGATCCTCGCATGTATGGCCATAACGCAAGGTACGACCTGCACCGTGACCCTTGGTCCATCTTTCACGGTAGTTAGTAAAGGTGGCCTTTCGGAGACGCGAAACCCGCCCATAGGCTTTGACTTCTCGCACGCCAGCCACCGCGGTGTCCAGGCGCTTATGTGGAGTCGGATGCTGTCGATAACGGATCGTATGATCGGGTTTTTGAAGGCAAAAGAATATCCTCGTGGCGGGAGTTACTGGGACCGTTCAGTTGTTTACTTTGCGACCGATTTTGGCCGCAGTAAAATCAGACCAGGCGGAGCCGATGTTTTTGCCTCGGGTCACCATCTAAACAATGGTGTTTTAGTTATGTCCCCGCTAGCCAACGGCAATAAAGTTCTTGGCGGCATCGATGCTAAGTCGGCACTAACTTACGGTTTCGATCCCGCTTCCGGGCGTCCCGATACAGGGCGGAAGACTGAAGAAAAGGACTTATTCGCAGGTCTATTGCAAATGATGAATGTCGATACAAGTGCCGTGCACGGGGCACCTGATATGCGGGCTATGCGTCGTCGTTGAGGCCGGATCTAGGACGACGACCCGCTGGGAATCTGTTCGGGAATCTGTTCGGCATCTAGCCTCGGGAACCGGTCAGATCGGTATATCGACCATGACATGGTTAAAAAAGACGGCTATAATAGCCTTGTATGGCTTATTTATACGGTAAGAATCAGAGCGACGCTTATGTACCGACAATTCCAGGATTTTTTAACTAGCCGCAGCAAACGGTCCAAACAGACGCCGTTAATCGTTCGTGGTGCCCGTCAAACCGGCAAAAGCCACAGCATCCGGCAATATGGGATGATCTCATTCCCTCATCTGGCTGAGATCAATCTCGAATTAGCACCATCCATGAAGGCGTGCTTCTCCTCTTTAAACGCGATTACGATGAGTCGCGAGTTAGAGGCATTACTCAAGACGCGGCTTATTGACGGCCAGTCATTGCTATTCATCGATGAGATTCAGGAGTCACCGGAGGCTATTTTAGCGCTTCGTGCGTTCAAAGAACAACGGCCTGGCCTCGAGGTCATAGCCGCAGGCTCATTGCTAGAGTTTGCCTTAGATGATGAAAAAATTCGATCGTTCCCGGTAGGGCGCGTAGGTTTCGCGTGGATGCATCCCATGTCATTTCGCGAATTTCTTCTCGCTCTCGCCGAGGACGGTCTGGTCGAATGTATAAGTAAAGCGACGCCAGATGTGCCGGTTTCTGAGGCAGTGCATCATCGGCTGCTAGAACTTGTGCGAGAGTATTTTGTCATCGGCGGATTACCCGAGGTAGTGGATACCTTTCGTGAGAGCAAAAGCTACTTAGAAGCAAAAATTGTGCAGTCGCGGCTATCTCTCGGTTACGTTGCTGATTTTGTTAAGTATGGCAAGCGCTATGACTATCGCAAATTACAAACAATACTCAGAGCCGTACCTCGTTTGGTAGGAAGACCATTTAAATTCTCACATGTTGACTCAGATGCACGAGCTCGAGATTTTAAACAGCCACTACTGGATCTCGAAAAATCAGGATTAGTGCGTTTGATTCGGGCTACTCATGCCAACGGCACACCGTTAGCAGCAGGAGAAAGAGACGGTGTGTTCAAAGTTCAGCTTCTGGATATAGGCATCATGCTAAACATGTTGGGGATCGACCTTGGTCCTAAATCAATTGTCGATGCGCTTTTTGTTAACGAAGGTGCGCTTGCCGAACAATTTGTTGGACAAGAGCTGTTGGCAAATACACCAGCCGATACAAGTCCAAGCCTGCATTACTGGCATCGGGAAGCCAAGGGCTCCGAGGCGGAGGTGGATTACCTAATAACGCATCATGACAAAATTATGCCCATGGAAGTTAAGGCTGGGAGTACTGGCAGCTTGAGGTCAGCCCGATTGTTCATCCGCGAGAAGAATGCTGCATTTGCGATCCGCATCTCACAACATCCATTGTCATTCCATGACGGAATCCTCTCGGTACCTTTTTACATGTGCGGAGAACTAACCCGAATTTTGGATCGGATGGTTAGTTAACCCAGAAGGAACGGCTGGCTTCTGTGCTTTTCAGGTAAACAACCCGAAACGTCGAAAGTGACTCAGCGAAGTGGCGTAATTGCGCTGTGGCGCCGTGATTTTTTAGTTGGTAAAGTCAAATAGTTGCGCGAATCTTTGCTTTTTTCTCAAGTCCGCACGTCGGAATACCGACACGGACGTATGCTACCGCTAGAGGTACTACTGACACGAAAGGGTTCCCCCATGAACCAAGGTCTGTACCTCAAAAGCCTCGGGATGCAACTTGTGAACACGCTAGCGATAGCGGCAGTCGGGTGCTCGTCGAGTAATTTTGACTCATCAACGGGAAGCCAGAAGGCTGCGCCGCTTGTGCAGACAACGGATACGGTAACACCTGTGAAATCGATCGCAACCGACAATCTCGCTGATGCTTCGAAGGCAATTGCACCTGACGGCGGCGGCACGGACGGATTCTTTGCCGACGGATCAGCGGTTAAGGCACCGCGATTTGCCCTCTTGGTCAACGATCTCAAGTGTGGCATGTGCCACACCCATATAAACGGTGATGTCGCGTCAACGGCAGAGGTCCTTGACTGGTCCTCTGGTCACGTCCCCCTATCTGGCGAACGCGTATCGGGAGGGTGGTATGCAGCGAAATCATGGACTGACATGACACCGGATGGAAAAAAATACGTCATCACCGTAGCAGAAGGAGTCAAGCAGAACTACACGGGCAACAAAGTCCCGAACGATCCGATAACTGGTAGGCCGGCCTTCCCAAAGATTGACTTTAACGGTGCAACGTTGCGCATGAAGGGCTCAATTAGCGGCGTCGACGCGGCTGGCAAAGCCGTAACGGTTAATGGGATTCACACAGGCAATTTGGTTCTCATTGGCACTAAAGCCGCGCCGATTAAGATTGACGGTAGTGTCATGGTCCAAGGCGAGCTAGTGATCAAAGGTGTCTACCAGGGCGTCGGCACGATTTATACCACGGGCAATGTATACATACCGGCCAACCTGACTTCGGCTGCCAAGGGAGTATTCCCGTTCCCTGCTAACCCCGCTCAGGCGGCGGCGAAAGGCCAAGCTCTGGTCGAGGCGAAAACCGGTGACGCTCTCGGCATTGCGACCGATAAATCCATCCTGATCGCTGACTTGAATTCCGGCATTTACGACAACGCTCTGACACCACCGTCACAAAGGCGGGCAGCGCTTGGCATCGAAAATCTCTACGGCTGGTTCCCCGGTGGTAAGCCTGGCTACGCAGCCTTGTACGAGAATGCTGTCAACTGCGATACGGGTGCGCTCGATAGCGCAAGCGGGTTTAACCTGATCGAGGCCTATTTATATGCGGCGCAGTCAATCGGCGGCCGGTCCAAACGCAGCTCATGGGCGATCAACGGTGGCGTCATTACCGACGTATTCCACGTACTCGGAGGCGTCTCGCGCGGTGGAGGACAGACCAAAGACTGTCCAACGACCGCTAGTCCGGTACACGGCTACCCGCAAAACGGTAACTACGTAAACTACGATTACCGTATGCAGGCGGGGCTAAGGATCCTCGGCGAATTGGCTCCGTACTTCAACTAATCGCTAGCACCGACACTCATCGTGCAGCGGCTAACACCGCTGACGGTGGTGTTGCGTTCACAAGCGATATCAGACGCCCCTACTAGATTGACGCCGAGCAAATCGGTAGGCCGGCTTGCCCCATGTGCGCGGAGCACCTGGTAAAGGGTTGCGGCTGGTGTGGTCGGTACCACTTTCAGCTCACCCTGAAGCATGAGCGTACAGCTCGGAATTGGGGCGGGAACTACCGGCGCTGAACAGCTGACCACCTCAGCTTGCAACTTAAGCGCGCCAAGGCGACCGCTCGGATCTCTAACACCGGACTGAAATAGGGCGGAGATGAAAAGTTCGGCTTCGTCACCGACGATGGTTAACGTCTTCTGGTCTTCGCTTTTCGTGACCGATGGCGCCATCGCGAGACTGCCGCAGGCGTTAATTAGTAGGGGGAAGGCTAACAGGATTAGGGTAGGTGAACATTTCATGACGTGGCTCCTTTTCTAGATGGGCCTACGGCAGCTCTACGTAAAATCCCTAGCATGCTCAAGTTTAATATGGGCGTTGGCACCTGTCCGGTGGTGGGTCTAAGGCTTAAATATCTCGTGCTTACAGGCACTTGTGTTGATTCTTGGCGCTGGGGGCGGCGCCCACGTCTGGACCGCCCCAGGACCACCCCTTGACCACCCCAGAATCGTAACTTACAGGTATGGGGACAAATTTCATTTTGAGGAGGTCCCTAGGCCTATGGAAGCCGGACACATTTCTATTCATGCTGAGAATATCCTTCCGATCATCAAACGCTGGCTTTACTCGGAAAAAGAGATTTACATCCGTGAGCTCGTGTCCAACGCGGCCGACGCCATACTTAAATTGCAGAAGATTTCTCTGCTAGGAGACGTGAAGACCGAAGTCCCCGAGGCGGCGATCACGCTGACTATCGACAAACCTGGAAAAAAGCTGATCATCAGCGATACCGGTCTTGGTATGACGGCCGATGAGATCAAGAAATACATCAACCAGGTGGCCTTCTCGGGGCTGCATGACTTTCTCGACAAGTATAAAGATAAGGATGATAGCCAGCAGGTGATCGGGCATTTCGGACTAGGTTTTTACTCGGCCTTCATGGTCGCCAGCAAAGTCGAAATCGATACGCTCTCCTACAAGGAGGGTGCCGTCGCAGCGCATTGGAGCTGCGAGGGATCAACGGCATTTGAAATGACGGCTTCCGAACGTAAAACCGTCGGCACCTCGATCACGCTCCACATCGGTGACGACTCGTCGGAGATGCTCGAGGAGTCGACTATTAGGGGGCTCATCGAGCGTTACTGTGCCTTTATCCGCTACCCCATTTACCTCGAGGGTAACGCTGAAGTTCTCAACGACACGCGGCCACTGTGGACGCGCTCCCCGACAGAGCTTAGCGATAAGGACTACGTCGACTTTTTTCATAAGCTCTTCCCAGGAAGCCCGGATCCGCTCTTTTGGATCCACCTTAATGTCGACTACCCGTTCAATCTCAAAGGTGTGCTTTATTTCCCCAAGCTCAAACACGAGCTCGATGCCTCGCAGGGTGAGGTTAAGCTTTATTGCAACCAAGTTTATGTGGCAGACAATACCAAGGAGCTTATCCCAGAATTCTTGACCCTACTCAAAGGGGTGATTGACTGCCCGGATCTACCACTCAACGTGTCGCGTAGTTATCTGCAAACCGATCCAACGGTGCGCAAGATCTCAGAGCACATCACGAAGAAAGTGGCCGATAAGCTAAGCGGCATGGCCAAAACTGATCGCGACAGCTACGCCAAGTTTTGGGACGATATTAACCCATTCATCAAATTTGGCATGCTGCGCGATCATAAGTTTTTTGAGCGCATGCAGGAATATGTACTGTTTAAATCGGCTGCGGGCGAGCACCTGACCCTCGAGCAGTACAAAGAAAAAGTACAAGGCAAGGTGGAGGACGGCACGGTCTTCTACTCAAGTGATGCAACGGCCCAAGCGGCTTACTTGCGTCTATTTGGAGACGAAGGCCTCGAGGTGGTGATCGCCGATACCATGATCGATCAGCACTTCCTGCCCTATTTCGAGATGCAAACTGGTCGGAAATGGAAATTCAAGCGTATCGACTCCGATGTCACCAGTCACCTGCTCGAGGGCGCCAAACCTGACCTCGTGGTCGATGCCAAGGACAAGGCCACCGTGAGCGAAAAGATCGACAAGATCTTCCGTGACAATCTGACGCAAGAAAAGGTCAAGATCCGCGTCGAGGCCTTCAAATCTGACAAAGTGCCCGCCATGCTGGTGGTCGATGAGAATACGCGCCGCATGAAAGAGATGATCCGTAACAACGGAGCCATGGCAGCCTTTGCCGCTGGTGTGCCCGAGGAACGGACCCTGGTGGTCAATCAAAACAGCCCGGCGATCAAGAATCTCATCAAGCTGTCGCAGACTTTCAACCGCCAAGAGGAGGTGAAACTCGTGGTGAATCAGATTTTTGATCTTGCCTGGTTGCAACAAGGCGAGTTTTCGGCTGAAATGATGCAATCATTTATAGATCGCAGCACCGCAATTCTAGGGCGTCTCGGATCGACGGATACTTTGCTCGCTAACTAAGTGGGGGCGCGAAAGTCGCATGCAGCAAGCTCGTATTGATTTAGTGAAAAAACTGTTCAAGCAAACCTTGCCGGCTGTCGACTTTGCCAGCATCCGTTACCACAATGATCGTGACGATCAGGTTGCCGTCAGGCAGGGGGTCTTAGAACCCCTGCGGACGGGGCAGGACGAGGGCGTCATGGTCACGGTCCATCATCGCGGCGGCGTCGGTTACGCGGCAACCTCGGAACTAACGGAAAGCGGTGTCAGGACCGCCTTTGAGCGGGCTGTGGCCTGGGCCGAGCGGCTCGGTAAGGCTGCGGTGACTAACTTTTCCCGGATCGATATGCCCCACCACCGTGGTGAGTTTAAAAGCCCCGTGCGCAAGCCCTGGGAGTCGATGACGCTCAAGGCAAAAGTGGATCTCCTTACCGATGCTTGCAACCGCCTCAAACGCGGCAGCGAGATAGTCGACTGGGCAGCTGAGCTGTGGCATATGCGCACGGACCGCCTCTACCTGACTAACGGCGGTGGTGAGATTTTTCAGTCCTTCGACCGCATGGTGCCATCATTGGTTGTCACGGCCAACCGCGGGCCTGAGACGGTAACCAGAACCTTTGGCCGGATGGCCTTATGCCGCCAGCAGGGGTTTGAGATCCTCATTGAGTCGGGATTCAACGCGGCGAGCGAGCGGATTGCTGATGAAGCCTTGGAGCTACTCGCAGCGCCGAACTGCCCCGAGGGCAAGATGGATCTCCTGCTGGCTCCCGACCAAATGGTCCTACAGATTCATGAGTCAATCGGCCATCCGCTGGAACTGGACCGTATTCTTGGCGACGAACGTAACTATGCTGGCACCAGTTTCGTCACGATGGATATGTTTGGTAAATATCAATACGGCTCGCCGCTCCTCAACGTGACCTTTGATCCATCGCGGCCTGAACAGGCCGCAAGCTACGCGTTTGACGACGAGGGACGTCCGGCAGAGCGACAGTTCATCATCAAGGACGGGATCCTGCTCCGCCCCCTCGGTGCTACGGTCTCTGAAACACGTGCCGACTACGACGGCGTTGCCAGTGCAAGAGCCGATAGCTGGCGGCGACCGGCGATTGATCGGATGTCTAATCTGAACGTCGAGCCGGGCAAAGAATTCTTTGACGACATGGTCGAGAGCGTGGAACACGGCGTCTACATGCAAACCAACTGCTCTTGGTCTATTGACGATTCACGCAACAAGTTTCAGTTTGGTTGTGAACGGGCGCAGCTGATCGAGAACGGTAAACTGACCAAGGTCGTCAAGAAACCAAACTACCGTGGCATCTCGTCCAGCTTTTGGCGCAGCCTCAAGGCCGTTGGCAATGGCTCCACACTTGAGGTCTTAGGTACACCCAACTGTGGCAAAGGTGAACCGAATCAGGCGATCACAGTGGGTCACGCGAGTCCGCCGTGTTTATTTGCTAATGTAGACGTATTCGGAGGCGAATAAGCATGCGCCAATATTTTTTTGACACGGCTGACTACCTGAAATCGCTCCTCGTTGGGGATGAAGTCTACACGGCTTACCTGAGTGGTGAGGACTCCGACTTCTGCCGCTTCAACGGCGGCCGCATCCGGCAAGCCGGCAGCGTTAAACAAAATCAACTAACGCTGCGGCTCATCAACGGGGCGCGCCACGCTGCCGCCACTGTCTCTTTGGCCGGAAGCAAGTCCAGCGATCAGGCCGCGTTAACCAGTATCGTGGCTGAATTGCGCGAGCAGTTGGCCGAGCTGCCGGATGACCCCTATTTGATGTACGCCACTGAGGTGCAGTCAAGCGATTCAGTGAGGGCCAGCGAGCTACCAGACAGCCGCGATACGGTGGCGCAGCTGGTGACCAAGTCCAAGGGGCTCGACATGGTCGGTATTTTCGCGTCTGGATCGATTTACCGAGGATTTGCCAACTCGCTCGGACAGCGTAATTGGTATGCTTGTCACCCCTTCAATTTCGACTTCAGTCTTTATCTGCGGGCCGACAAAGCAGTGAAATCAGGCTACGCCGGCTTTCACTGGCAAGACCAGGCATGTGACAGCAAGCTTCACGCCGCCCGCGAGCAGCTGGAGATCCTAAAACTCACGCCCAAAACCATCAAACCAGGGAAGTACCGCGTTTACTTATCCCCTGCGGCCTTGAACGAGGTCACAGACATGCTGGCCTGGAACGGCTTCGGGCTTAAATCCCATAAGACTAAACAGACCTCGCTTTTACGCATGGTCGATGCGGGTGCCAGCATGCACGAAAGTGTCACCATGCTCGAACACACGGCGGCAGGGTTGTCTCCGGATTTTAGCAGTGCGGGATTTAAACGGCCTGCTCATGTGCACCTTATTGAGCGTGGTCAGTACAAGGACTGCTTGGTGTCGCCGAGGTCAGCCAAAGAGTTTGGCGTCAGCACCAACGGTGCTAGCGAGGGCGAATCCCCCGAGTCACTGGAAATGGCGCCGGGATCTATCGACCTCGCACAAGTGCCAGAGGTCTTAGGTGACGGAGTTTATATCAACAACCTCTGGTACCTGAATTACTCCGACCAAAGTGCTTGTCGGATGACAGGGCTGACCCGCTTTGCCTCATTTTGGGTCGAAGGTGGGAAGATTGAACAACCACTCAACGTCATGCGTTTTGATGAATCAGCATTGCGGATGTTTGGTGACCATCTCATCGGTTTGACCAAAGAGCGCGAGATGATCATGAGTAGCCACACCTACGGCCAACGCTCAGTCAGTAGCGTGCACTTGCCGGGGGCGTTGGTGAAGGATTTCAGTTTCACGCTGTGAAGCCTCAACGAGCCAAAAGTGATATCACTTGCTTCATCACTTCGAGGTCCCCAGGGATTTGGCTGTGAGCGGCTAGATCACCTGGCGTGTACCGACGCTTAACGTTGGTAGCTCCAGTTAATTGTCCGGAATGCAGAATCGTTGCATCGGTCTGGTAGATGTTCAGCCAGGTCTTGGCACGTTGTTTTATTGCCGCAAGTTTAGTGGCGTCAAAATCAGCTGGGGCCCTTGTGCAACTGGCATTGGGCTGTCCATCCAGAATACTGTTCAGCACAGCTGGTGGGGTGCACTGAGCACGGCTGATTGGGTCGAGTGTGATGAGCGCATCGACTGGGAATTTGGTCTTTACTTGATCGATGAGCGATAGACTTAACCAACCACCGTAGGAGTGACCAGCTATGCTCACGGATGCATTGGGGGAGTTATAAACTGATGCCTCAAATGCGCTGAAGAGCTGAGCAATGGAATCCTCTCTCACCTCAGTAGGTTTGTCAGACGTCACAAAAATCACTTTAGCGACGTCAAACTTGAAGCAGCTCATGATGTATTTTACCTCTGGCGAACCAGTTGTTTTAAGACTCTGCTGCACCTCGGTGACATAGGTCTGCATCCAAGTGTCTTTGAATGGGGAGTTGGCATCACCGCTGCAGCTCATGTAGCCACCAAAAATGCCAAGTAAGCGTGAACCACGCGCATTTGCTTGATTTGGGCCCGTGTTCTGCGCGTCGCCTGCTCCTGGTTGCTGATCTGATGGGCCCCTAGGTAGTCCCATAGATGGTTCCAGAACTTTCTGGTCGCCCGGTGAACGCTCGGGAGCGGCTGGTGTCACTGGCGCACCATGCGAGCTGTCTTTGTCCGAGCCGCAAGCTGCCACTACCGCCAGGCCTACGGAAATCGTAATAAAGCGAAGTCTATGCCTGAATCTGTACATCTAAATTACTCGCCTTTCTTGCTAATCCGAATAATTTATCGGTATATTCTTATTAAAACTTTAGATAGTTTCTAAAGATATAGAAATATCAATATGTTGCATGATTGATGTCTTTATCGACCTGGGTCTTCCTGTAAAAAAACCCAATATTTTGGATGTTTATTGTTGGTTTTAGAAAATAGACTAAACTCAACAACGCAAGGTGCCGACAAGCATACATGGCACCTGATGGACATCTCCTCTCCGCGTCTTAGTGTGCATTGGGGGAGGTTCGGCCATGCAAGCTATCAAGTCAGTGGTAGTTCTAACGGGAATCACCGCAGTCAGCTTTTTCAGCTGGCAGCTGCGGCACGAGCGGCACACCCGTGCGGCTCAGGCCATGGCAGAGCAGGAGATTCGCCTTGCTAGCTTGCAGGTAGAATTAGCGCGTCAGCATGCCAACCGAGAGGCTTATGTCGTAAAAGAAAAGATCAGGCTAGACGACATGGAGCAGAAACTTGCGGACGCCAAAGGCTTACTTGCCAGACTAATGGACCAATGGACTGACGCGCGCGACCAGGTGGTTGCTAATGGACGTCTACCAGACCCCAATGAGGACCTAAGGGGAGAGCAGGCACGTGTTGCCACCATGCGTAAGCAACTCGAAGGACTCCAGCAACGACTTGCTTCATTAGACTCCGAGAGGGCTAAGCAGCTCGGCGGAATCGAGAAGCAGCAGCGCGCGACGGAGGAGGAGTACGCTTGGCAGGTGGAGACACTGAAGCAGGAGATTGACACGTGGCAGATGCGGCAAGCCGAGTTTGCAGCGGCCCGCGGCGTAAGCGCGGCAGATCGCAAGCTCGTGGAGCAGCAACTAGCTGCATTAGGGATGAGCGAAGCCTCGCTGCAGGAGCAGCAGTATATGCTAAGCCAGTCGCAGGCGGCGCTGGTGCGTCAGGTGACGAATAGCTACGCGACGCAGAAGGCGGACCTGACGAGCCAGAAAGAGCGACTGCAAGCACAGATCGCTGCCAGCTTATCCCACGCCGAGGATTTAAAAGTTGAGATCGCTGTGCACAATAAAAGGGTTGATGCCGATAAGGCCACCGCTCGTCTGTTGCAGGACAAAGTCAAAACTCAGGAGGATTTAGTAGCGCAATTGACTAGCGACCTGGTTACGGTGCAACAGCGCATTAAGGGTGCGAGCGCGGCTCCCAAGTGAAAAAGTCGCGGCAGAAGTGACTGTCACGGGGTCTCGCTCGCCTCACGTGTCCCCCATTAATTGCGATGCAAGCCAGACGTGAATCAGCTAGACTCGCGGGGCTTTATTTTTCGTTTTAACGTATCCGATGAGTTCAGGGCTGTGATGCGCAAAGGTGGGTCGTATCTGCGGGAGTTTGGGTGGTTGCTGGTGCTGATCCTGGCGGTGTTCGCCCCGTTTTTTTGGCAGCTGCCGCTGCCGACCACGGGCGACCAAAAGACTTACATGGCCCAAGCCATGGAAATGGCAGCGGCCGGCACCTGGCTGAAGCAGACTTTATTCGGCATGCCCAACTACTATAAGGGCCCGCTACTGTTTGTTCTGCTGCGGATTGGTTTTCTAGTTTTTGGTCCCTTGTCACCGGCGGCGCTGATATATGCCAATATCATCGGCTACGGGGTTGCGGCTTGGGCGATCCTCAAGCTTATGGCGCGTTATTTACCGGAACGGCGGGATCTTGGGCTCTTGGCGGCAGGAGCCACGGTGCTCAGCACTGGGGCCTTTGCGCACGGGTTGGCGGCGCAGATGGAGGCTTTGCTGGTCGTGGTGTATGCCGTCTTTACGGCAGCGCTGGGACTCGCAGACCGGGGTGAGCAAGGGACGTCGTGGCGGCGCCTAGCCTGGGTCATGGCTGGTACGGCGGGTCTACTTAAGTCGCCCCTGCATAGCGTCCTCCTTGGTAGCAGTGCACTCATTTACTGGACTTGGACGCGGCAGTGGACCAGTCTCGTCAGACGCCCGGCCGAGTGGCTAAGTCTCTTCTTGGGTATCCTGGTCGGAGCCTTGCCCTATGTGGTGCTTCTCTCAATAGACCACGAGGCGTTCTACGCCACCTATATCGAGCGCGAGCACCTGACGCGGGGCACGAATCAAAATGACCTGCTAGGTGCGGTAGGGCCTTTTATCGGCGGCCAATTACAGCCTTTTATCTTGTTACTTTTGTTTGGTCTGGCGGCCGGACGTCGGCGTCGACCACTCAACGCCGATTTGTCACTCATGCGACCGCAGTTGATGCGCCTCATTATCTCAGTCGGTATACCAACGACGCTCTTCTTTGCTTGGCATCACTTTCATAGTGACATCTATTTTTTGCCACTGCTCGCGCCTCTTAGTATCTTGACCGCTCTCGTCGTGGGAAATCTGGCCGATGTTTATCCACGCCTTTGGTTTGCGGCTAAGGTGAGTACGGCGGTAGTGCTAGCTGCCGTCGCCATGCTGCTCGATCTTATCGTAGCTCGGTTTTACCCGTTTCCGGATTGGTGGGCTGGCTATCGGACGCCCGTTATCACGATCGCACTGGTAGTCTCTATCCTCAGCTTGGTGTTGTTTGTAATACGAAAGGATCAGTTGCGATCCGTCTATGCCCTACTTGTGGCCCTAGTGTCTCTTTACATTGGCACCGGCCAGTTGTTGCTAGGTTTAGAGGCTCATGAGCGCGCAGCCTTGGTCAGTACTACATCAGATTTGGCAGCCAGGCCGTGGTCGCGTCTCAATCTGACCGAGAATCTCTGGGCAGACCAAGGTCTCCTCAGTGTGCTTTTGCAGCGTCCGATTGGTGTCGTCATTTCCAGGGCAGCACTGAGCCAGTCATTGACATCTGGCTCCGTCCTGTTTGTGATTGATGAGGCTCAGTTGGCCATCGTCAAGGACGAGGCCCAGAGTTTAGGGCGCAACGATTTAATAATACGCCCCTACCACACATGGAGGGTGCATGGCCGTGCGGCCAATGGGCAACCGGCCTGGCGCGTAGCCTGGGATGAACGCTCGATGTTACCGCTTGAGCAGACCGAGTTTGCGGTGTTTTTGCCCTAGAACTGCCGTAGTTCTGCCGTAATTCTGTCGTAGTTCTGGAACTCTCCTGAAGCTTTTGGTCATTAAAATACGGCTCAGCTTATTTTGTTTACCGTAAACCAGTGGTATGATTTAGGTAAGTGATAAAATCTCGATTTTAGTGGCTCACCCCCCCGGGACTATCATGAGACTGCTCCTAAACAAATTGCGTCTGGTGCTAACGGCCGATGTGCGGCCGGAGGATCACGCGCAGCGTATTGAGCAGGCTTTGCTGCGGGGCGATAAGTCACTCGAGAAGCTGATCACCGAGGGTCGCTCGCAACGGATTTACTTCACCAAGATGCTTGATTGGGCGACCCAACGTGCTGCTAGGTTTCATCAGCGACTGCGCGTCGTGGTCGCCATCGGCATTCCGCACACCACCCATATTAGGGTGCACAAACGCACATTGATGGACCGTTTTCGCGGTCTGGCGTGTCGCATCACAATCGAGCCGGGTAGTGTCATTGCCGATACGCGTCTCACGCTCGCGGTCTGTGCCATGATTGCCGATGCGACCGGTCTGGAGCTAGAAGATATTGATGACGAGGACGTTTATGAAGCTCTGAAACGTGCACGTGTCTCTCGTTATCCCGAGACGAGTCTCATCGGGTTGTACCGGATACGGGATTGGCAACCTTGGCTAGAGATCTCTGAGGGCGCTGTGATCAGACGGGCCAAGACGGGGGAACTTGCCCTCTACGTTGACGAGCCAGAGAGTTTTTCCGATACTCCCGAGCTGATGGCTAAGGCTGAAGCCACACTTATGACTAGGCTCATGGAACCAACCTCTGGCTTACCTTTGACCGATATCGCGACGATCATGGGGCGCTTTGGCTCTCTCGTGAGACGCATGCCGCAGTATTCGCGTCACCGGCGTAACGGTCCTGGTGGACGGTGGGTGATTTGGCACCAGGCCGATGTCGGCGGGCGCAGCGGGCGTAGTAAGTCCGTGCCAAGGACCGTAGAGGTTCATGCTGAACTGGCGGCCGATCGGATGCAGGCCTTCCTGAGCGTCAAGCCTCTGGTCTCGCGCGGCGCTAAAATCACGCGCGAAGAACTCCGTGCCCTGCTCCGGCTAGAGGGCGTGGTTGATCCCTTCATGGATGAGCTCGACCGTATTCAGGAGGAGGTAGCCAAGGGCAAGGCCGTGGTAGCTCGCTTGGTTGCGGCAGGCTCGATTCCAAGAGCTCCCGAGCAGCCAACCTTGCGGATTGCACTCGTAGCTGAGGATAAAACTCCGGTAGTGCTCAGAGATTTACTGGAGCAACCTAGCTTTGATATTCGTAGTATTCAGCCAAAGCGCTTTGTCGCTGCGGGCAGTTTAGTCGCCGTCGTCGACTTTGCGGTACCCGGGGAAAATGGCCGGGATGTGCTCGGTCAAGAGTTACCGTTTAGGACCGACGAGAGTGTCGACTTTGTGGCTGGTAAAGGAGTTGAGCAGCGCGGTCTTCTGTTTTTTGCGCTCGAGGCCGGCGTCGGCAAAATCAACGGCAAAGAAGTGACGGTCGATGCAGCCCTCGAAATTACCGGCAACGTCGACCTTAATACGGGCGATGTTGAGGCACCTGGACCACTTTCGATCGCAGGTAGTGTGGAGACTGGTGCTTCGGTCGTTGCCAAGGGGGCCATCAGTATCGGCCAAGCTTTTGCCGGTAAGTATTTACGCGCATCTGGAGGGCTCACCGTTCAGGGTGGTGTGCAGTGTGTGCGCGGCGGCATCCTGATGGTCACGGGCGATACCCAAATTAAGTTCATGCAAGCGGGCATTTTGCGCTGTCGTGGCAATGTGGTGATTGAATCCAATATGACAGGTGGCATCATTGAGGCCACGGGCAGCGTGACAGTGGTTGATCCCCAGGGTGGTATCTTTGGCGGTCAAGTAATCGCCGGACAGGATATTAAAGCCGGCAACATCGGTCGGGATGGTGGTCAGCAGGTGCAGCTCTGGTTTGGCTCCTCAGTTGAGAGCGTCCGGCGCCGTGGTAATTTGGCGCGTCGTCGTTCCCTCCTGAATGCACGCCTGGAGACGCTCGAGCGCTCTGGTTTGGGTGGTGCCGCCAAGGGCAGCGAGAAGCTTAGTCGTCGCGATGAGCGTCGCCTCGTTAGGGAATCTATCGAGAGGCTTACCGCTATGATCGCCAAAATTGACGATACGATAGAACAGCTCAATGCCACGCTAAAAACATCAGCAGCGGGTGCTCTTGAGGTTAAATCCTTACTTGCTCGTGGCTCAGTACTATCACGCGATGCCCAGACCCTCATCGTCGACTCATCAGTGATGGGTGTGAAGGTCGTCGCTACCAATTCTGGTCTAGTGCTTTCGGCACTTGAGGAAAAGAAGAAAGAGGAGTGAGGACAAAAGACTCATTCATAGTTCACAGGGAGTGCCTTTTTCTCAGGCGCGGTCGCCAGCGCCGTAGTTCGCGAAGTAACTGCGCTCGCTCCGGGATAGTCCGTGGGTTGGCGGCGTAAAGGTCCTCGTGAAGAGCACGATCAACCAGATTTAATTGCGATGCATCCTCTATCGCTTGGGAGGCTCGCTGATGGAAGGCGCTAAAACTTTCGCCCGTGCGGCGCTTTAAGCCTAGTTTTCCGACGCTCCTGGTAAACAATAAGTAGTATGATGGCACGGCCAATGCACCATGGCGCATACCACGACTGCGAAGGAATATGTAAATCAAAACGCAGACTAGGCCGGCTCCGCCCATCAGCATATAACGGGGTGGGATAGAACCAAACTCTGGGGTGAGATCGGATGTTTTGTGGCCGAAGTTCCTTAGCTCTTGCCATAGTTCTTTCTGCGTCGCTTGATCGTAGTCTATGACGTAGCGATGTAGCCAAAAGTTTAGACTATTGGTCAACATCTGCCAGCGCGTCCGGTACAGTGATGTTGGATCATCAGTTGTGGGCGTGGGGTCAAACGGGACCCATCCATGATCAGGGCTAAATACTTCTACCCAGGCGTGCGCATCCTCGTCACGCACATCTAAGGTCCCCAGCATAGTATTGTAGAGTCCACCGCGGTATCCAACGACGAGTCTGGCCGGAAACCCAAATGCGCGGAGGGCGAGCACAGTGGCCGTGGCGAAATATTCACAGTGACCTCGTCTATCGATCACTAAGAATGCTTCGAGTGCATTTGTGCCAGAAAAGCTGTTAGCTAGGGTCGAGCGATAATGGCGTCGGAAAAGATCCTCGATCCGAATCGTTAGCTGCTCGAGTTGGGTGTACTCACCGCCAGTGCCAACTTCAGTCAGCCAATCTTTGAAAAATTTAGCGTCTTTGATGGCGGCCGGGATCGTTAGATATCTGGCTCTGTCTTCGTCGGAAATGACGACTTGATGACTTTTCCGTCGTGTCTGGTCAGCGATTGATGCTGCGGGAATAAACTGCACTTCATAGCTCAGCCTATCCACTGCGTGGGGATCGCGGATGACCTGGCCGTGACTACTGCTGAGAAAGTGCACGTTTGGTGTATCGACACTACGGATCGATAGCAATGTGCCTGGGTAAAAAATAGTGTTCAAAATACTAGGTTCAAGATGAATCCTAGCTTTTTTGATAGTCGCTGATTGGCCGCTGTCTAGCTCGCTGTCAGTCGTTCGATGCGCTGCTTTAAAAGTAGCCATAGTGTTATGCCACCTGACACCATCAAAACTATCCAAAGAATCGCCGCGCATGAGAAGTGAACTGGCGGATGATTTTAGCCAGTCTTCGTCTTGAGATTCAACCATCAGATTGAGCGCGTGAGATAATTGTAATTCTCCATCAGCGCTCAGGTTTACCAGACCCGTGTAGCCGGTGTAATTATCGCCACGTCCCCGTGTAATACTCCAGCTAAAACTTTGCACGCGGGGAAAGAAAAGAAAGATGACGATACCTGCAAGAATTCCCACTGGGATCACATAAACAAATTGACGGAAGTAGCCCCGTGGCAGCGCGTCGCGCCGTCCCTGTGTTTCGAGGGCGCTGAAATAGAGATTGGCGGCATTGAGGTTAAGCATCATGAGAGTAATGAAGATGAGAAAGCCAAGATAAATGAGACTCGTTGAGCCCGCCGTCATTGCCCCGATGGTGATCACCGTGGTGTTGAGGATAGCGAGCCAATAAGAGCGGTAGCGATCATGACTTATGAGCAGCCAAGGTAGCGATCCAGAGATGATTTCTATGAGAATGCTGACAAAGCCCTCGGTGTTCGTGATGCTAAGCGCTTGCTGGCTAACGAGGATCAAAAGGGAACCACCGATCGCCAGTCCCAGGGCGCGACGGTGTCGGAGCCACTGGTGAGCGGGTTGAGAGATCATCAACGTAGCGAGGAGAAAGTAGCCAGCCAGCACCATGGGTCGTGCTACCTGTGATGCTACGCCCAAAATACAACTAGTCAGCAGCAGTAGCTGCCAAGTTAATCGGTAATACTGATTAATTTGAAAACTGTGAGTTTTCATGGAGGTGCCGTCCAAACTTGCTTAACGCCTCCCAGTTCAAAGCTGATGCCGTCCTCAGTCAACGTGATGCGTTGTGTATGGTTAGAGCCAGGCAGTGTTGCGGTCGTCACTTGCATGAACCCAGCGTGACGTCGGTCAAACGGCGGTAGGCGCGCTGTTAGCACGCGGCAGGGATTCAGCCCGCGAGCCACCGGGCCGCGGCCGAGGTCTAAGTAGTAATCTTTGCCGGCGTCGTCCAATACCTTCATCAAGGTGCGTAATCTCACCAGCATCATCTCGTAAGAGGCTTCAGTGCTCGCACCTTTTAGGAGATCTGGCGATACCATGATCGTAACGGTGTCGTCAGCGCCGTGGGACCTATACTGTTTACTGACCCATTGCCCTTGCGCCTTTCCGGCACTACGCTTCAAGTCTAGTGGACGTAAACCGTCGCTTGGGACATAGGGCCTATGGCCACAAAAATCACGCTCATCAGCGGGCTTCAGGAAGCTACTATTGAGCTGCTTTTGCATAGCGATACCAAGAGCCTGATCCACCGCTGGCGCCACTAAAATCCCAGTCTCTAGCCGATCTAGCTTAAATTTTTCCAGTATCCCGAAGGGGAAGGTTGTGACCTGCACCGTCTTCAAGAGGTCGTAAGACCCACGAGGAAAACCCTGTACAGCAACTGTATTCGTATGTGCATGGCGAGGACTAAGCGAACTAAGATTGCTAATGCCTGCAGCTCGGAACGGTTTTGCGATTAACTGGAATCGCGGCTCCTGCAGAAAAAAGTAACTACGCATTTGAAATATCGAGAACCAGGTGCTGCTGTTTTTGATGCGAAAGCTGATTTGAAAGGGAGTATTGGCATCGGTCAGCACCCCGCCGATGGTCTCGATTCGGTAATGTTTCATGGCGAGCTCAGAAAGTAAACCTGACACGATAAAGCCGCCGAGGCCGGCGCTAAGAAAGACGTAAAGCGCATTGATGCCAGTGCTGATGGCGATTAAGCCGACCAGGAGAATGAGACAGAATGCATAGATTCCTGGCTTGGTAAATGAGATGCCGCGATTTACCTTGGGATAGTACATAAACTAAACGATATCGACTTCGTTGAGGAGTGTCGTAATCACAGTATCCGCCTTAGCCTCGGTATGAGTCATAATTCGATGTGCCAAACAGGGTATAGCCAGACTCTGGAGATCGTCGGGAGTGACGAATGACCTGCCTCCGAGCATGGCTAGAGCCTTGGCCATGCGCAGCCACAACACTCCTCCCCTCGTCGATATGCCGAGGCGGATTTTGGGATGGGCGCGGGATGCATCGACGACGCGTTTTACATACTGCGCTATGGCTACGGCTACGTGAATTTGTTCGAGCGATCGATGCAGCTCCTGGAGCGCTGCCGGACTGATTAAATTGTCAGGTACGTCAACCAATGGGTCTTTGGCGGCAGCTTGCAGGATCTCGAGTTCGCGTTTGGCGCTGGGGTAACCCATGTGTAGTTTGGCGGCAAAACGGTCGAGTTGTGAATCAGGTAGATCGTAGGTGCCGATGCTATGGACTGGGTTTTGCGTCGCAAACACCATAAAAGGTCGCGGCAGTTCGTGGCTCTGGTGATCAATGGTCACCGAGCCCTCGCTCATGGCTTCAAGTAGAGCTGATTGCGTGCGCGGTGAGGCGCGATTTAGTTCATCGGCCAAAAGTATATGGGTAAAAATCGGACCGCGATGAAAAACAAAATGATGTTTATTTTGATCGTAAACCTCAACGCCGAGGATATCGGCTGGGAGCAGATCGCTGGTGAATTGGACACGTGCAAAGGAGAAGCCGAGCATCTTGCCCAGAGCCTTAATAAAAGTCGTTTTGCCCACTCCCGGCACGTCCTCGAGTAAAAGATGGCCACCGGCCAAGAGAGCGCATAGAGTCACGTTTGTGACTTCACCCTTGTCGTCGATGAGCCCTGCCAAGGCCCGTCGTAATGCGTTCAGTTGCGCGCTTGCGTCACTTACTATGGGCTGCGTCATTTGATTTTTAAGTCGAGCGTCCATACCTTAGGGTATCGACACCCCGTGGCTATACTTGACCCCAAGGCAAGGTAAGGCCATGCCTGTGCAGGGGGAGGGACGCAGGTCTTTGTTCCAAAACTGTAAATTTAGGCGGTCATATTGCCAGGCTAGTGAGGCGCTAGCCCGAGGGTAAGGTGGCAGATTCGTTCACTTGAAATATTTACCGTAAAGTAACTGCAGCCTGGCCTTAGTCGCTGCCGGTATCTGATCCTGACGCGTCATGACCGCATTCTTAGCCGCGCTTAGCATGGGGCTCTCAGATGTGACCGGAAGGATTTCAGCCACCCTTTTAACGATACGATTGGCCAGCTCACTGTTAGCTCTTAGAACCTCGAGCACCATGGCGACAGTGACGGAAGCATGGGTGTCATGCCAACAGTCATAGTCCGTAGCAAGCGCCAGCATGCCGTAACAAAGCTCGGCCTCGCGGGCCAATTTAGCCTCGGGAATGGCCGTCATACCGATCACGGCTGGTGCTAGAGTTTTACGGTAATATTCGGATTCTGCCCGTGTCGAGAAGGCCGGTCCCTCCATGCAGACATAGGTGCCGCGGGCATGAACTCTTGCCCCCTCCGCTTTGGCTGCGTCAATAATGCAGCCACGCATTTCCGGGCAAAAAGGCTCGGCGAAGGTCACGTGACCGACGATCCCATCGCCAAAAAAAGTCGACTCACGCACGCCTTTGGTGCGGTCGTAAATTTGATCCGGTACCACCATATCGCCCGGCACGATGTCAGCCCGCATGATGCCGCAGGCGCTGACCGCTAGAAGATGGGTCACGCCCAACTGCTTTATGGCGTGAATGTTGGCGCGGTAGGGGACCTCGGAGGGAGTCAATCGATGGCCTATCCCGTGGCGGGGCAGAAAATAGACCGAGCGACCTGCAACTTCAGCTTCTACTATAGCATCGGAAGGTGCGCCGAAAGGCGTCTCCATCCGATGCTCACGCCGCGGCGTGATGCCGGCGATCTGGTAGAGTCCAGACCCGCCGATGACGCCAAGTTTCACTGCCTGTGCCATTGCTGGTCCCGTCACTTGCGGCCAAATTTGCTAAGCAAATCGTCCATAGTGAAGCTCTTCTCCGGCTTCGACGCCGGACGCTGCCCGCCACCGCGATGCTGCTGGGAGCCCGATCCCTGGTGGTAACCGCCACGCTGCCCACCTTGGCGTTGCGCTTGGCCTCCGCCCTGGTGTGCTTGTTGGCCCTGCTGTCCTTGGCGCGGCTGCCCTTGAGGGCGCTCGGCCGACGGTGTCTTGCAGCTAAGACTGATGCGTTTACGTTGCACGTCAACGTCTAGCACGCGCACCGAGAGTACCGTCCCGACAGACACCACCTCGGCCGGATCTTTGACGAAGTTGTCGGACAGCTCGCTGATGTGGACGAGGCCATCTTGGTGCACACCAATGTCAACAAAGGCGCCAAACGCGGTGACGTTGGTGACGGTGCCCTTAAGGACCATCCCCTGCTTGAGATCGCTGAGCTCGGCCACTTCATCGGAGAACATGAGGCGCGCTCCGTCCTCCCGAGGGTCACGGCCCGGCTTCAGAAGCTCGGCAGCAATATCCTGCAAGGTTGGCATACCGAGTGACTGGGATACGTATTTCTCCCACTGGATGCCGTTAATGATGTCGCGTTGCCCAATGATCTCGCGGACCGGCTTTTTCAAATCGTCAGCAATCATCGTCACGATGTCGTAGCGCTCAGGGTGGACCGCCGAGTTGTCGAGCGGATTATCTGAATCCGGCACTCGCAAGAAGCCTGCAGCTTGCTGGTAAGCTTTGGGTCCGAGGCCTGTCACCTTACTGAGCTCAGCGCGGCTGCCAAAGCGGCCGTGCTGGTTGCGGTACGAGACGATGCACTTGGCTAATGTGGGGCCCACACCCGACACGTAGCCCAGTAACTTGTACGAGGCTGTGTTGAGGTTGACGCCAACTTTGTTTACGCAGGATTCGACCACTTCCTCAAGGCTGCGGCCTAGCTTGGTCGGATTGACGTCGTGCTGATACTGACCGACACCGATGGAACGTGGGTTAATCTTCACGAGCTCGGCGAGCGGATCTTGGAGACGACGGGCAATACTGACGGTACTGCGGATCGTTGGATCCAGGTCAGGAAATTCCTCGCGCGCAATGTCCTCAGTTGAGTAAACGGAGGCGCCGGCCTCGTTGACCACGAGACGCTTGACGTCTTTCACGCCAAATTCTTTGATGACACTCGTGATAAAGCGGTCGATCTCGCGGCTACCGGTACCGTTACCAACAGCGATGCATTTGACTTTGAACTTGTCGATAAAGCCGGCGATCACCGTTTTGGCTTCCGTGTTCTTCGGTGCATCTTCACGACGGTAGTCGGGATAGACTACTGCTGACGCAAGTAATTTGCCCGTCTCATCAACAACTGCCAGTTTAGAACCGGTACGTAGTCCTGGGTCGACGCCCATGACGGTTTTGTTGGGGATGGGTGGGAGTAGCAGCAGGTTTTCCAAATTCTTCGAGAACACGTTAATAGCACCGTCCTCAGCCGTGTTTTTCAGCTGCAGGCGTAGCTCGGTCTCGATCGATGGTCCCATGAGACGCTTGTAGCTGTCGTCGACGACCGAGGTTAGCCACGTCTTAACGGTGTCAGTCGCCACCTGTGGGCCCAAGACCGCAGTCCGCAGATCGCCGAGGATACGGTCCTCATCGACTTCGACGCTCACGCGCAGGACTTTTTCAGCCTCACCGCGCCGCACTGCCATCACGCGATGTGACGGCGCCGCTTTAAGGGGCTCGCGGTAGTCGAAGTAATTTTCGTATTTCGAGGCGTCAGTCTTCTTGCTGCGGCCTTTTTCCTCGGCTTCGTCTTCACCGTCGCCGGCTGCTTTACCAGCCGATGGCTTGGTAGCCTCTTTGTCCTCAATCTTTTTCGAAACGAGCTGACCACTCTCCTGGCTGATGCTCCGGACGATGGCGCGGTAATCAGCGGTCTCGTTGATTCGCTCGGCCAGAATATCGGCCGCTCCCGCTAAAGCTGCTGCGGTGTCCGGTACGCGCAACTCGGTGGGGACGTCCTTGTCGGCGGGAGTAACAAAGGGCGCCGCCGCTGCCTGCAGATCAGTGAGCGACTGGCGCGCGCTGAGAATCAGCTCTAACAGGGGCTCTAGGCCTTTTTCTCTGGCGATCATCGCCCGCGTCCGCCGCTTCGGCTTGAACGGTAAGTAAAGGTCCTCAAGCTCTTGACGCGTTGTGCACGCCTCGAAGCGCTTTTTCAGCTCGTCAAATTTGCCTTGGAAGGCGGGATTCTTCTGGCAGTGTTCTTCCACCACCTTCAGGTACTTGATCTTACTAGACTCAAGCTCGGTCAAGTACTGATAACGGTCACGGATGTCGCGCAGCTGGACTTCGTCCAAGCTACCAGTCATCTCCTTGCGGTACCGTGCGACGAAGGGAATCGTGCACTCCTCCTCAAAAAGGAGCTTGATAGCACTGTGGACTTGGGCAGGCTTGATATTCATCTCGCCCGCGACTTTCTGCATCAAGTTAATCGACATGAGCCGTTCACCTTGCTGAAGTATGGTGGTCAAAATTGCGCTTAAAAAATCCTGGAGTGTTAGCCCACTTCCGTCGCTGCGAAGAAGTAGTTCACCTCGGTGCGTGCGTTCTCTGGGCTGTCAGAGCCATGCACGGTGTTCTCGCCAATCGACTTGGCAAAGTCCTTACGGATCGTGCCCGCAGCGGCTTTAGCTGGATCCGTGGCGCCCATGAGCTCACGGTTGCGAACGACGGCGTTCTCGCCCTCGAGGACCATGAGGACGACGGGGCCCGAGGTCATCATCTGCACCAGCTCACCAAAGAAGGGGCGGTCCTTGTGGACAGCGTAAAAGCCTTTGGCCTCATGGTCGGAGAGGCGCTTGCGCTTCATCGCTACAACCTTGAGTCCGGCCTCCTCAAAACGGCTGACAATCTTGCCTACCAGGTTGCGCTCGGTGCCATCGGGCTTGATAATGGAAAGGGTTTGCTGAATCACGGGTAACTCCTATCGGCCGGCCGCACATGGCCAGCTGCGTTGATTACATATCCCAAAAGCCACTGATAACACTAGATATTTATCCAGCGTGTGCAGAAGCAAAGTGCGTGGAAACCAGGCGGGGATTCTACTACTTGCGACAAAATGTGCAAGCAGCGCCTGCAGGTAGAGTTCGGTCGGTCGATTTCTCTAAAGTTTCAGGGGCATTTTGCCGAATCAAATAAGAGTACACCGGAGGTTTGGCCATGAAAAACCCGACCAATGCAGTGCCCGAGCTCACAGCTCCCGAGATCATAACGACCTGGGAGGCGCTTGTGGACGAGCTCAGCCGACTCCTGGCTACGAGTGGCGGTCAGCTCGGGAAGCAGTGCAACCTCACCGTTTATGCATCCCACGCTGGCGGACCCACAGACCAGAGCCAGTTTAAGGCGCTGGCGGCGCCGCTGCTCCACTGCATCATCCAGCACGGCGTCGAGCGCCCTCTCCAAAGGCGTGCGGCCAAGAAATCTACTGTGGCACAGGTGGCCATTTCGGTCGACTGCGTGAATGATTGGTTCTTCGTCCGTGTCAGCGACGACGGGGCTCAGGTGCGTAACGACGTGGTTTATGCGGTGGGTGGTGAGCTCAGCGCCGAAGTCAGCCGGCTCCTAGCGACCGGCGGGCACTTCGCCGTGGAGAGGTCTAATGCGCGCGGTATGAGCTACACGTTCTCGTGGGAGCGGCGCGATGTGCAGCTGGTGGCTCTGCCAGACCACGAAGTGCAGGGAAACTCCGAGTCGGCGGCCTGAGTCCGCTCCTAGTAATCGCGTAGTTATCGTCGCAGTCTGCAGGAGCAGAACATGGCCGAGTTGGACGAGGTGCTCAAGGATTTCGAGCAACGACTGAGCAGCGTGGAAGCCGAATTACGTAAACTCCGCGGCATAGCTCCAGCCGCCGAGGCTGAGCCACGTCTCACGCCGTCTACGGAGACGCCGCATGCTCTACCAGCACACTACGAGCCGCGGGCTGTAGAGAGAGCAGGTGCGGCCAATGCACCCATCGCATCGGTAGACTCCTCGACAGTTCTGGCAATTATTGGTGTCGTCTTTGTGATTCTGGCCGGTGCCTTTTTCATCAAAATGAGCGTGGATTCTGGGTTTTTGACGCCCATACGCCAGGTGATCCTAGCGACGGTAGTCGGCGTGGGCTTCTTTTTGGCACCCCAGTTTCTCGCACAACACGCTAAAGCCTACGGGGCGATTCTCGCTGGTGCCGGAACCACCATCCTCCACCTCACCTGGGTCGGTGCCTTTGTAGTTCACCAGTTAGTGCCAGCAACCGTGGCCCTGTTGTGTGCAGGCGCTGTTGGTATCGGCTCGGTGGTCGCCAATTTTGCCGATGGTAGTCGGATCTACCTTCTGGTCGCCATGGCCGGAACGTATCTGGCGCTGCCCATCGTTGGCTACAACAGTCCCGACTGGATTGCTATGAACACGTTTTTGGTGATCTGGAACGTGTCGTTTTCCCTAACCGCATTGGTTCAGAAGCGACGCGATGTTCTCTTCGTCGCTTGTTATTTTGCCCTGTTTACATTGCTACTCATGACAAATCTGGCGCACACCGAGGACCAACGCACAACGCTGCTTGTCGTGCAGCTACTTCAGCTCGTCGTATTTGGAGCAGCGATGCTCACCTATTCGGTTAAACATCATGAGCCGCTCACGTCCGGTGAGAGTGTGGCCTTGTTGATAGTGCTGCTATTATTCTACTGGTCATCGGATCATCTGGTATCACAAATCACACCATCATTGGCGCCGTTGTTTGGTCTCGCGATCGGAAGCTTTGTCATGGTTGTTTACTATATGGCGCGGCGGTACCTTGGTAGGGAATTAAAGAGTGATCAGGCGCTCATTACGTTCACGACAATCACCTGGGTACACTGTCTTTACTTTCAGTTGCTCAGTGAGCCCCTACAACCGATCGTAGCTCTTGTGCTCGCAATGGGGGCTTTACTCGTGTGGCACCGCTCACCACAAGAGCTCCGCATCCGCCTGCAATGGCCACTCCTTATCACGGGGTCGACCGTGATTTACGGTGCGATCTTGACCTTTTTTGCGGTCGATACCGTGACAAATTTGCACCTTTATAACCTCGCTTATGGTTTAACAGCCGTCGTTACCTTTGGCGTCATGGGAACAAAAAAGCAGCCTGAGTCCAGATTTGTCCGCTATGCTGAGGTCCTTCTGGGGTTCGGCCATCTCGAAGTTTTGCTCGGACTTTATCGTTTATCACTGGATCTCTCTTGGTCAGGCGCCCTGTTTGTTAGCATGACCTGGGGACTTTACGCCGTGCTCATCCTGGCTGCCGCCAACTGGTGGCGTGACCGAACTTTAGGGCACTCGGCGCTGCTCATTCTTCTGGCTGTTGGTCTCAAGGCCGTCTTTTACGACCTTGTAAGCACCACAAATCTAGTGCGTGTCGGCTGCTTACTCGGCGGCGGTCTGCTGCTGTATGGGTGTGGCTGGGTTTTAAAAAAGATGCGCACCTGGGAGGATCGTTGAAAAGTCTTGCTGTAGCGGAATTTATGGCGTAATGCACGAATTAGACTCTGCTTAATCCGGTAGATTTGAGTAAATATGTCGCTGCTTCGTTTCATGAAAATTAGTGCCGATGAGGTCGATCTTGCTGTGCATGCCTATGTCGACCAAATCACTGCAGTCAGCATGCCGACGGCCATCTACGTTTTTGGCTCGATGGCAAGTGGACAGGCCAGTGTTGAGTCCGACATTGATTTGCTGGTCATTTACCCGGACGAAGCCACGGCTAGGGCGGCTCAAACAGCTGTGTTGCGACTCAAGTGCCCTTGTTCCGTGGCTGCCGATATTATTTTTATCGACGTTGCTGCATGGTGGCAAAGGCGTCGTTATAGTCCCTTAATCGAGACTGTCCAAACAGAGGGAAAGCTCGTATACGGAGCCGCACCGCTACGGAGAGAAGCTACCCAATGACTCCATCTAAAGTTCGCAAGTACAAAAAAGAATACGCCGAAGAACTTTTGCGAATCGCACAGTCTGACCTCGATGCTGGTCACGCCATCCAAGCTGCACGTAGTGGTCGCGCGGAGAATCTCGCTTATTTTGCCGAGCAAGTGGTAGAGAAATCTCTAAAAGCTGTGCTTTGCATCAGAGAGATCGCTTTTCCTGCGACACATGATTTACGCCAACTGATAGATTTGATGGGACCGAGCGACGTTCCGCCGCATGGCGATGCTCTCGGAGAACTCACCATTTACGGCGCAGTCCGTCGTTATGAAGAAGGGCCTTGGAGTCTTAGTTGGGAGGAGGCCGATCTGGCTTTAAGCGCAGCCAAAGATGTGCTCGCCTGGGCCTTGGCTTGCAAAGGTTGATTGATACCTTACCTGATCTGCCGTTTGCTGTGAGCGAATAACTCACTAATTTATCAGATATTTTTGGTTGAGCTAAAGTTTTTCCCCAACCGGCCGATGATGGCATCACTGAATGCGCCCAGGATCAGCCTAGCGCATGCGTCTAGTGGACACGCCACGTGGATCCATGCAGGTCCATTGCGTGAATGCGCAAAGCGGCGAAAAGCCGCAGGGGAGGAATTCTATGGCCAGGTTTGTTATGACACGCACCAAAGCGTCGCTGGTGATACATGCGGCCCTCATCGCAGCGGTAGGGGCGATGGGGTGTGCTAAAAAGAGTTCTACGGCCGATCCCGAACCAGAAGTAGCTGACGACTCCGGTGGTGGTGGGGGAGGCGGTGGCGGTAGCACCAGTAGTGTAACGCCAGATGCGCAAGCGGTCATCGCTGCGCTAGTTGCGGCGATCGGACCGAGCACGGCTCTGCTCGGCGCTGACGATCAATTGACGGCCGATCAAGCCGATCAGGTCGGCAACGCAGCCGAGCGTGCAGTACTATCTGCTGGTCACGGGAGCTCGTCAGACTATACGGAAATCATGGGTGACATCATGGGTGGCGCCGAGGGCAGCCTAGACACTGTGGGAGTTACTGACCCTGATCAAGTGACCGGGCTGAGTGGCAAGATGGCTGGTAGCCTCTTTAAATCTTTGAGTGAGGCGGACGACGAAAACCTACCTGACGATGCAGCTGCCGAAGGCCAAACAGCTAAGGGTACGGCCATTGCCGCGATCGGCCAAGCTGCTATGGCCAATCTGACGGCCGCTGGGGTCCCCGACGCGGATGTGCCCGAGACTTCTGAGGCCATGTCGAGTGCGATCGTCGCACGTGTGGGTGCCGCTGGATCCGGCGAAGACGACATTATTGAAGGCGAGCTGCCGGCGCTGTCGGCAGGGCTGACTGCGGGTATCTCAACGCTGCCACCTACCTCGATATCTGCCGACGCCGCACTGAGCGCCGTATCGACAGGATCGACCAAAGGTCTTGCGAGTTTGGCTACAAAATTGCCGTCATCAGGTAGTGCCGAACGAGCACTGACGGGAATCACTGCGGCAATGACGCAGCAGTTGAGTAAGTTTTCGACTGACGCCCAGTTGTTACCCGACTTGGCGGCAAAAATTTCCAGCGGTGCCACGGCCGGTCTCGGGCCTGTGGTGACGGCATTCAGTATGAGCACGACGGCGCAGACTGACCTTGTGGCGGCCACTACCGCTGGGCCGACCCAGGCACTACCTACACTGGCCAGTAAAGTCCCTGCGATGGCTACCTCGGATCGCCTTGCAGCGATGCTCGACAAAATCACTGCAGCGCCGGCCAGCGGTCTATCGAAGGCCGGATTTCCAGCCTCGCAAGTACCAGATCTACTGAGCGGTATGGCCTACGGTGCCTCGGCTAATCTTGGGGTACTAACGGCGATCAGTGGGATTTCTCAGACCAATACCAGCGCTTTTCTGGGCAAAATTTCGCAAAGTGCTAATGCGGCTGTTGCTGCGGTGGATGTCCCGAGTTTTGCGCCCAGTACAAATTTGGTGAAAACTATAACGACGAAAGTGTCCACGCAGGCCACAGCCGCAATAAACCGGATCGCGGCGGCTGACCCTAACTTCAGCAGTAGTCACGCCAAAGATGGGCTGCTAGCCATCAGTAATGGTGCGACGGCGGGACTTGGGAGTCTGGCGCAGCTAAATAAAATCAGTGGCGGTGACCTCGGTGCCATCGCGTTGGAAGCTAGCAAAGGTGTCATGACCAGTCTTGGTAGCTTGAATGTCCCCGGTATGTCGAGTTTATCGACATCGACGATTGCGAACGATCTCAAATCAACGATGACATCCGCATTCAACAATATGAACTCAATCAGCGGATTCAACCCTAGTACTGCTGGCACACAACTCAATCAAGACTGGAGCCAACTACAGAGCTCGACATTCAGTCAGGTTTCGATCCCAACGTTTGACATTACAGCTATGAAGACAGAGTGCACCAACAAAAAAGGTACTTGGGATAATGCACGAAACCTCTGTGTCTTCGCATCCTACCCGTCAATGACGATGTAGGATTGATCGGGGGTTAATAACAGCGTAGTTCACCCATAATCTTCACAACTCTAGTGCCACCAATCTTGTAACAACGATTGATGGCCTTTTTATATTCAATCGCTTCGTCCTCATTGAGAGGGGACGATCCATTTTCATTGCCGGCGACACTGGTTTGACAGGCGCTGAGTCCTAGCGTGGTAAGGCACAAAAGTAGGCTCACGATACGTAGAATGGTTGTAGCCATGACCGTCCTCGCTAAACTCAGTAACATAGTAGGTAATATGTCCCTTAATTATAGCAGTGGCGGCTTTAGAATGTATAGAAGCGCGGCAGCTTAGGTGCCGCAACGCGGCGCCGTGATGCTATAATTGCCGGTAAACAAATATAAAATATGAAATTCTTGAATCCTCAAATCCTCAAATCATTGCATCTTTGGGATGGTATCATGCGTAGTCGTTCAAATAGCGTTTTGAGTGAATTGCAAAAAATGATGGTTTTGACTATTGCCTTGGCATTCTTGGGTTGTCGCGCCAAGCACGACGGTGCTACGTCAGATCTGACTTCGAGTTGGCTCCTAAGTGGTTTGCAGTTGCCGGTAGAGCCTTATCCCTTTAACAGCCTGCCGCTCAGCCGGCTGGAGGAAGATGCTGCGGGACCTCTGCACGGTCAGCCCTTACCACCTGTCGTCCCCGTCAAGCATCTTAAGCAGCTGCCAGAGCATGGTATTCGCTACCTACAGACGAATCGCGCGATTGCAGAGTACGTGCGACCGGGCGACATTTTTGTCGAATTCCAGACAATGGGGGCTGAGGACCCCGATCCGATGATGCTGATACAAAAGGGGATGTATCACGCAGGCATTGTCATCGCTAACCAAAGCGGTGAGCGCAGTCTCTTTTTTCCCAACGCTGAGGGCGATGCCTTTCTCTGTCACATCGACACCACTGGCGGCTACGATCCATCAGGGTGTGGATTTGTCAGCCCCACGCATTTCTTTCGTGTTACTGATGCTGACCCCGCGCAGGTTCAAGATGCTGCGATGCGGCTATTTCGTAACTGGCGCTACGACTACATGTTCAAGCTGGCAGTTGATTCGCAGAGCGATATCGATGACTTCAAGAAATCGCTCAACGGCAGCGACAAGACGCCTCTTTATTGCAGTGAGTTGCCTTTTATGGTTCATGCGGTGGCAAGCGGTCGGTTCCCCGTGAAACCCGTACCCATTGCACAAATTTTGGCCGAATTTAACGACTTTCGCGCCGCAAATCAGAGTCTATATCGTGCCGACTTAAATGATGATGTCGTCACAAAGTCCATTGTCAGATATTTCTCGTCGTTTCTCCCCAGTGGCGTGGACTCACTCGTCGATAATCCCGTAGCAAGGCGGTACGTCAAATCAGCATTAAACAAGCGCCCCGAACCTAGCGACGACGCCAAGGGCATAGCGGGGCGTCGCCTGGTCCCACCGTGGATTTTTATGGATGCGAGTAAAAGCGGCGCTAGTCCCGTCCGCTACATTGGTACTTATTATCCAGTTGAATACAAAACTGTGGCCATCCCTGTGGATAGCATGAAGCGTATCGCTTCCATTAAGGGGCTGATCGATAGCACGCAGCGCAGTATCAGTGCCGCTAGCTCCCATCTAGCCCTCGCCAATTTCAGCGAACAAGTGAAGCTCCCGCAGACTGGTCACCACCCGAAGAACGTAAGGTTCGTCCAGTGGGTGCGACGTAAACCAGAGGAGCGCAATGCCGTCACAGATTTTAAGTCTATGAATATAGCGCGCAAGGCAACCGCGGCGTATTTAGTTGAGCAACTCAACAAAGTGGAGAAAGAGCAAAATCTGGAATATCAGGCATTTATCGATATCTGTGATACGTTTCTCTACAGCAACGACGCTCTCACCAACGCCAGGAATACCCTCGTTCAAGGGATGAAGAAACTTAAGAATGATCCTGAAAGCATCACGTCTATCGAGACGAACGGTAGTGCCGACGATATGAGACTCAGGCAGCAGTGGGAAGACTTCGGTTGCCCGATGGCTTCCCGCAGTGCCTTCGAAACACTCACTCAAGGAACTTAAGTATGAAAGTCAAATCATAGGCGCTTAACTCAGTGTTGGCGAAATCTGGGGCTGACTACAGCTAGCCAAATCCTCACCTAAATATGCCCATTCAATAGCTTACGCCCTCCCTGCCGATAGGACGCAGGGAGGTATCGCCTATGTATTTGTCAATAGGTCAAGCGAGTCGGGCACTTGGCACCTCAGTATCAACGCTGCGCCGGTGGGAGCA
>VGTI01000015.1 GCA_016874735.1 Deltaproteobacteria bacterium | reverse complement strand
CAATGCACTGACAGGTGTGACTGCTGTGGCACCGATAACGGTCACTGGATCGGGCACTGTCCCTAGCATAGCGATAACTCAGTCCAGTGGTACGACGGCTGGTTATCTAAGTGCAGCAGATTGGATTACGTTTAATGCGAAGCAGAGTGCTCTTGGATATGCACCGTTGAATAAGGCGGGAGATACACTTGCAGGTGCGCTCAACCTAGGTGGCCAAGATCTAACCAACTCCGGTGATCTCCTAATGAGCGGTTCCAAGGTCTTTGGTCTTAGTAACAATGCATCGGATCCCACAGTCACTGGCACAGCCGATAAGGGCAAACTCTGGTTTAATAGCACCAGTAACGAGCTTAAGTATTTCGACGGTGCGGCAATTAAAACTCTTGGCACCGCAGGCTCGGGACTGCAGAGCTTTAACGGACAGTCAGCCAACAGTCAGACTTTAGCGACTCCCGGGACCACGGGTACCGCTCCAAACTGGTCTTCCAATACTGGAGTGCATACTCTGAATCTGCCACTAGCCTCGGCTTCTAGTGTGACGGCAGGTCTCCTTTCCCATGCGGATTACACGTCATTCAACGCCAAGATCGGTAGTGTGGCGGCTGGCACTGGTGTAGCCGTGTCCACCTCTGACACTACTGCAACCGTGAGTCTTTATAACACCGCCGTGACACCCGGTAGCTACTCCAGAGCGAATATCACGGTAGATGCGCAGGGACGACTTACTGCGGCGCAAAGCGGGGTGGCCATAGTCGATGCTGATATTTCCTCAACAGCTAGTATCGCTCAGTCAAAAATCTCCGGCCTCACCACCGATCTTGGGAGCAAAGAGCCAACGATCAATGTCGGTACCACGGGTCAATACTGGAGTGGTAACAAGACCTGGCAGACACTGAACACCACGGCAGTAGCCGAGGGCAGCAACCAATACTTTACCCCAGCGCGTGCCATCTCAGCATTATCAAGCGCAGCGCCTATCACCTACAGCACTGTGACCGGTACGATCGGCATCAGTCAGGCCAGTGGATCTGTAAACGGCTATTTAAGCTCCTCTGACTGGACTACGTTTAACGCGAAACAAAACGCTCTTGGTTTCAATCCTATAAATAAAGCCGGCGACACTCTGAGCGGTACGCTCGATGTGAATGGTCAGGATGTCAACAATACGGGCAATCTCCTAATGAGCGAGTCCAAAGTCTTTGGTCTTAGTAACAATCCATCAGATCCCACCGTCAACGGCACAGCTGATAAAGGCAAACTCTGGTTTAATAGCACCACTAACGAGCTTAAGTATTTCGACGGTGCGGCAATTAAAACTCTTGGCACCGCAGGATCGGGACTGCAAAGCTTTAACGGACAGTCTGCCAATAGCCAGACTCTGGCTGTACCCGGAACCACTGGCACCGCCCCAAACTGGTCTTCCAATGCTGGGGTGCATACTCTGAATCTGCCTCTAGCTTCGGCGTCTAATGTGACGGCTGGTCTCATGTCCCATGCGGATTACACGACATTCAACGGCAAAGTCGGGAGCGTCATAGCAGGTACCGGTTTGGCCGTATCCACCTCTGGCACTACTGCAACCGTGGGTCTCAATAACACCGCCGTGACACCCGGTAGCTACTCTAGAGCCAATATCACGGTAGATGCGCAGGGGCGACTCACCGATGCCCAAACTGCTGCACCCATAGTCGATGCTGATATTTCCTCAACAGCTAATATCGCTCAGGCAAAAATCTCTGGCCTCACCACCGATCTTGGGAGCAAAGAGCCAACGATCACTGGCGGTACCACGGGTCAATACTGGCGCGGTGATAAATCTTGGCAGGCGCTAAGCACATCAGCCGTCGCTGAAGGCAGCAACCAATACTTTACCCCAGCGCGTGCCATTTCAGCACTCTCGAGCACAGCACCGATCACGTATAGCACCGTGACCGGTACGATCGGCATCAGTCAGGCCAGTGGATCTGTAAACGGCTATCTAAGCTCCTCTGACTGGACGACTTTTGACGGCAAGCAAAACGCCCTAGGTTTCAGCCCAGTCAATAAAGCCGGAGACACGATTACTGGCACTTTAGATCTTGGCAACAACGACCTCAACGCTGCGGGCAATGTCCAAATCGCTGCTGCTAAAACCCTAGGCCTGGGTGTCTATGCTAGCGATCCAAGTGGACTCACAGCCACCGATAAGGGTAAGACCTGGTTTAACTCCACGGCTAATCAGATCAAGTATTGGGACGGCACTAATGTGCAGGCTGTAGGCGCTGTCGGTGCAGCGGTCTCTAGCCTCAACGGACAATCTGGAGCGAGCCAGTCGTTTGGCGCTCCGGGTACTGCGGGCACAGCTCCGGCTTGGTCATCATCTAGCAACACCCACACTCTCAATATCCCCATGGCCTCAGCCTCAAGTGTTACAGCGGGGCTGCTGTCTCATACCGACTACGCTGCCTTTAGTGCTAAACAGCCGGCTGGTAGCTACCTCACTGCTTTAACGGGTGACATCACGACCTCGGGATTCTCTTCGGGGTCAGCCACGGCGACGCTGTCCAATGTGGTCACTGCCGGTACTGCAACCAAAGTTACCTATGATGCAAAGGGTAGGGTCACGAGCGGCGTCTCTCTGAGCGCCGCAGATATCCCGTCATTGAGCGCATCGGTGATCACATCTGGTACGCTCACTGTGCCTAACGGTGGTACAGGAGCCACGAGTCTCGCAGCAAACGCCGTAGTCCTTGGTAACGGTACAAGTGCGCTTCAGACCGTGGCACCAGGCAGTAGCGGTAACGTCCTTACATCTAACGGCACGACATGGATCAGTACAGCGCTCCCGACAACAAACTGGGCTGCGCCGGGGGCCATTGGGGCTACGACACCAAATACGGGTGCATTTACCACGCTGACAGCGAGTGGGAATCTGGGAGTAGGGACCACCGTTCCAAATTCTTTACTGCATGTCAATGGGACAGCTCAGGTTGGAGCGGTTGTGAGAAGTGACGGGCGTCCGGTGTTTGATAAAAATGGATCTGCAACGCGCGTTGGCGACGGATCCGCGATCGATCTTTTGCAGTTAACTGGTTCCAAAGTTGAATTTTACGCGTCGGGTTCAGGCGGCATTCCGCAAATGACGCTAGCGACGGGTGGGAACGTTGGGATTGGGACTACAAATCCCACCCAAACCTTAGTGGTAAACGGCGCTGGAAACCTCGTAGCTCTCGGGGTTGGGGCACCAGCAGATTCCAATGTTGGCTTATTGAGGATTTCAAATACGAGTACGTTCCCAGCATTGCGTGCTGATCAAGGCGGCGGCGGTCCGACAGCTGTATTTATGGGTGGTAACGTCGGGATAGGGACTACGAGTCCGAGCCAAGCGCTCCAAGTGATGACGAATGGTAACAATCAAAGTGCAGTGAACTTTGCTTTTGGCACATACGGCGCCGTCGGTCAGACGGATGCTGGTACTATCGATAAGGGAATCGTACTTGGTAACAACCTTATGGGTGCAACTGGAGGCTATGCTACTGCCTACACCACTGCACTATATGGGTACCGTGCCATCACTCTCGACAAGAATGGAATATATCTGTCGGCTAACTCAGGAGCAACGACCGCAGGTCAAATAGTTAGTCTTAATCCGGCTTTAAGCGTAACCAACGCCGGCAACGTCGGGATCGGAACCACTACACCCAATAGCAAACTTAGCTTCGACTCGACTTGGGGCAGGAAAATTGACTTTTGGAACGACGGGAAAGAATCGATCGAAATGGTTTCTGGTACCCCTTGGGAGTTGAGGCACAATTTTCATTCTGGTGGTGATGTAACATTCCGGTCGAGTTCTGCTGAAATTATGCGTATTACGGGTTCAACGAGTCGCGTGGGAATTGGGACTACGGCGCCAACTCAAGCGCTCGACATAGGAGGAGGCAATATTTCGATGGGTTGGGAGCGTATTGTTACGACGTGCTCAGGCTATATCGGTGGATCTGCTTGTACCGCTACGTGCACTGGCACTAAGCGTGCCACAGGTGGTGGATGCGAATTGAGCGGCAGTTGGTCACCAATGTATTCTGTTACAGGCGACAACTCCTACCAGTGTTATACACAGAACAATCAGACATTTGTTAAAGCGACAGTGTACTGCGCTAACATCAGATAATGTGGCAGGTTCGAGTTAATGACAACGCCGCCTTGTAGGGCTCGCATGGTAGTGATTGGGGCTGAGGCGCAAACCTTTTCGATTTAAATCACAGGTGTCATGGCAGACGCGGTCTATAACGGTCGACGAATTACAAACTCATCGTACGCCACCATCGATCGGCCGACCTAAGGTGTGATTTGATCGAGCTGACGATTCCGAACGCAAAATAGGAGATAGGCATCACAGTTGGCACAGATGGTATCCGGTCCCCAGATAGATTTATTGGCGAATAAATTTTTGCGGAGCGCTTTCTTTGGACTTCTCCAAAAGGCCCTCGAAAATTTGATATAAATCTTTAACAATTTTTAATTCCGCATTGCTTACAATTTCATTCCTCAGCAATTGTGGCCACTAAAGGTGCTTCCCTAAATCGTATGTGTTCTTATCCACATTTAAGACGGCTGTCCAAGGTAAGCGGCAGTAATTCAAAAGAGCAGCATGATTGCCACGGCGCTCTTTTACGAGTCTGTCGTATGTTTTGAAAATCAAACGGCTTTTCTTCGGCTTTTTTCTTTGGGCTTTATCCAGTTCGCGCTTGGTTCGAGTCCATGCATGGCATAATCCCGGAGGACATAGTTAACCAGACTCTGATAAGGGATGTCCGTTTTCAATGCGAGATCCTTAAAATAAGCAATGACCTGAGGATCTAACCGAATAGTTACAGTTTCCTTAAGGCGCTTAAGGTATTTAGGTTCTGCTTTTTTCATGTTCTTAAAGTTGTAGCTAGATTTCATGGTTATCCCCCAAAGACGTCCTTTGATTCTTTCCGTGTAGCCTTACGCGCTGAAATAATTCTTATCTTTGTGCCTGATTGATTTTCGCAATGTACCACCAGCAAGCAGCGTTGCATGTTGCTATATCCGACTGCAATATAGCGACTTTCATGTTCTGAATGGTGAGGGTCAAAGAAGACCTCGAGAGGAAAATTCGAAAAAATTGTCGCAGCTTCTTCAAAGCTCACTGCATGTTTCTTCTTATTCGACCGATTCTTCTCATCATCCCATTCAAATTGAATCTGCATTTAGACATAAACCCCAAATGTTGTATGTACATCGTAAATATACATGCGTCCTGTGTCAAGGGTGGTTATCCGGATCCAGTTTTGGGCATGTCGGTATTGGGACGACAGCGCCTTTTAGTCGCTTGCAGTTGGTCACTAATGGCAACAATTCGACAGATGGGTTATCCATCTCGAGTCCAACTAGTGGAAACGTCATGGTCAACCCTAGTGTGACAGCTGGCGCTTACAATCCGTTGGCCCAGCTCGGCGACTCAGAGATGATTTTTAGTGCTGGATCAATCAACACAGGTGCTATGGTGATCGGCCCTTGGAGCTCTAGTAGCGCTGGGATGCGCATGACTAGCAATGGCAACGTCGGCATCGGCTCCGACACACCCACGGCTAAGCTCGACGTGGCTGGCGACTTGAAAGTGTCCGGTAAATACTTTGGATCCAAATCGGGCGTAGGATATGTGCAGCCGGCTAGCTGGTCTTATTCCATTGGTGGCAGCGGGACAGTAGTAGGAACTTTCTGGTCAGGAAATATTACCGTACCACAGGACTCCATCATCCAAGTGACGCTTAACGGGCATTGGGAGGTGACGGCTAATGCATGTTATATTTCGATTGGTATCGATGACGTGTCGGTTGACTACCCATGCAGTGTTTCTGACACATCGTGCTGGGGTTGGTCCCATACCTATTCCACATTATGGGAGAGCATAGCACACAACGGTTATGCTAAAATCACCGCTGGCACACATAAGTTATCAGTTATGGGACTTACCAATACCAACACCTGCTACCTCAACGGTGCCCGCCTTAGCTACATGTACTTCCCTCAGTAACGCGATCCTCGTCATGACTCAGGTGATCACTAAAAAAGAAACCGGGCAGCCAGCACACAGTGCGGCTGCCCTCATGACCGTTTGGAGAGACTTAAGACATCACCCTTAGAGGCAAGGGATGATGTTTAGGTTGTTACCAGAAAGGATCTGCAGACCGTTACCAAAGGCGACGTTAGACTGGCCGCAGGTGGTGACGTTGACTTGTTGGAGGACCGAGAGACCGTTGATGCAGTATAGACCCATGGGGTTTAGAAGAGCCATCTCGACGACGCCGAGGAAGTTCATCATGTTGATGATGACGAGTGTTGGACCCTTGGACATGTCGGTGATGATGCCACCCGTGAGGACGCTTAAGGCATTGATCTCGCGCACGGCGATTTGGAAGGGACCAGCAGGATTGATTCCGAGGCCCGGGAGTGCTGCCATGCATGAGCCGATGATGCCGGGGCCAAAGTAGCCACCGTTGATACCAGCAGGATATAGCACTTGACCGCCGCCTTTGTCACAGTAGGCATTGACGCCGCATTCTAGAGGGGGGCCACCGGCGCCGACGCCGCCAACTGCGCCAGGTGCACCGCCACCAGGAATATTGCCTACGCCGTTAATGCCACCACCGGTGACAGGACCGTTGCCTGGGCCATAAAGCGGGGGCTGATTAGCAGGAGGAGGCAGAGCGCTAGGATTCGGAACGCCCGCGTTGGGAGCAGGAGCGCCGCCGTTAGCCGGGGCACCACCGTCTGGACCATCGGCTAATAGAGCAGGGAAAGGCTTGAGTAGCTTATTGCCGACTTTTTCTGAGCAGGCAGCCAGGGTAGTCGCGAGGACCAGTGAGGCTGCGAGGGTAGACATTAATTTGATTGACTTTAACATGATGGCATCTCCAACGTCCGAATTTAGGTTCCGCTTCCGTGTTTACAGCTACAGCAACAAAAGTGAGTGGCAGTGATTCAAACGAGCCTGGGTGGCTCGTGTTGGGATATGTGCAAGGTGTGGGCCAATTCCCACAGAATTCGTTAAGTTGCTGAATCGCATGGTGTTAACCTGCTTGACGGCAACCGCCCTGGATGAGCAAATTTGTAGATGTTTTCCGTGTCATGTTGAAGTTCCTGACACTAAACAGCATTTGCCGAAAGGTATCGCCGCCGCAAAAGACCGGTTTATACTAGGTATGATCACCGCATGCTCACCAGGTGAGGTCGCTTATGCCGCTTCTGATTCAACTTGTTGCTCGCGCTTTAGGACTAGGAGCTTTTTTTTTCGCGTTAGCTTGTAAGGAGCTGCCCGAAGATCTAGGCCAGCGTCATGAAGAAGTTGCTTACCGCAGCGGTCCCACGCTTGGTGCTGCTGATCCCATGGAACTTCTGCAGAACAATAGCTTCTATTTTCAGGTGTGGAACAACTACTTCACACTGGCTCTTGACTCCATGCCCATGGAGGGATCGGTACCTGACGACAAGAAGCCGTGGTCGGGTTCTTGGTATCCTGAGACCAGCGGTGGTACCGATGTAAAGGCGTCAGGGGAGTCGGCGCTGCAGAAATATGACAAAGTTTTTCACGGCGGTACCAATAAGGCTAGTGCCTGGGAGCGCGAGAAGCACAACTCTAATGTCGGCTGGGCTGGCCACTGTAATGGGCTAGCGGCTTTTGGTCAGAGGCACCCGACAGAGCCGAGTAAAAACGTAGTCCGCTCGGGGGTTACCTTCACTCCCAAGGACATCAAGGCTCTGATGACTGAGCTGCACATGAATGCTGACTACCAATTTCTCGGTGGCACGCGCTGTAATAAGTCCGGGCCCTCGCGTCCGGAGTCACGTTCTGATCCGACCATTATGGATGCTTGCCAAGGAGTTAATCCGGGGACGCTACACGCCACCGTCGCCAACTGGATAGGGACGATGAAGCATGTCGTGATTGTCGATACGCATCCAGGCGATCAGGTTTGGAATTACCCGGTCATCGGCTACAAGGTGCTAAACAAAGATGTTGTCTCTGAACAGGAGGCAACGCGCGCCGTTACTGGTGGCAGTAAATACGTCTTCAATCCGGCAGCAGTTAAATTTGTCAAAATGCGGACGCAGCTTTATATCGTCAACGCCATGTCTAACGAAGTGTTGCAAACCCGGCAGCAAGGCACTGTTGACCTAAGTTACATCCTCGAACTAGACGCCGTGGGCAATATTGTCGGCGGCGAGTGGACTGGTAGTAGCATCATGCAGCACCCTAACTTTGTTTGGGTCGCTTTTGAGCCGCTACCTGCAAACGGGAGCCGCTCTCTCGGTAATCCCCATCTGGACTCTAAGACAGTGATCGGCATGTGGGCCGAATCGATCGGCGCTGATCCCAGTAATCCGCCTAGCGATATAAAGCGCCCGGCACAGGCGCAAGCGTGGGGCGAGCTACCAAACTTTAGCGTAACCCTCGACGGGATGAAGAGCGGCGCCGCATTTGGTGGCAAGCCCATTAATCTGCGTCTGGAGAGGCGAGGGCCTCTGGCTGCTGGTGGCTTAGAGCTCTTGGTCAGTCTGAACGGCCAGGACTTGCCACCCGTGGCCACCTCGGGAGGGGAGGAGCTTGTGGTGCCGGTCAGTCCTTTACCGGGTTTAAACAAACTGTTGTTTCAATGGAAACAGGGTGGTAATTCACTGCAATCGGCAACTCTTGCATTTAATTTCAATCCGTGACGATGGATCAGAGCACAAACATACAAATCGAATCGGCTAAAGGCGCCTCTCAAGGATCCATTACCATACGCGCAGTACCCCATGCCGAAGCGCGGCGTAAAGGCACGATGATTTGGGCAGGATGCTGGGGTGCTGCACTAGTCATGCTGCCCATACCTTTGGTGCATTTTATCGCCGTGCCGCTGCTGCTCTTGCTCGGCCCTTTGGTCGGTATCGTCGTGTATAAAATCACGTCAGGCGCCCAGGACATAGTCTCGGGTGGTGGCAAGTGCCCCGACTGTGGATCACCTGTGGATTTGGCGGGACGCGATGCCCATTGGCCGCTGGACGCGATGTGCGCCAGCTGCCAAGCAAGGCTCCTCATTCGCAACGAGTTCGCTGCGGCTCACCTCTGAGCTGCCTCTAGGCTCTGACTGAGCCACGCGGTCAGCGCTTGCAGTTCAGGCTCGACCTCCTGATCCGTTAACGTGCGATCCGGTGACTGGAAGGCAAAGCGGTAGGCCATACTCTTCGTGCCTGCCGGGAGTTTGTCACCGGTGTAAACGTCAAAGAGTTCCGTGCTGGTCAGATGCTGACGCCGCTTAAACCCTTTGATCGCAGCTAAAACGTCAGCGTGAGTCTTACCTTTAGGCAGTAGGAAAGCTACGTCACGCGTAACGGCTGGGAATCGCCGCACGCTGACGCTGGAGCGCTGCGCTTTAGACTGCGCGTCAAATAGGGTTTCAAGATCTACTTCCAGAACCACCGGCGCCCCATCACTACCGAGTAGATCTAGCGCTGCGGCCGCCGCAGGGTGCAGCTCACCGACGTAACCAGCCAACTTACCTGCCACCGTCACCGTAGCCGCCGCTCCTGGATGCAGGAAGGGATAGTGATTCGGATTGATCGCCGTCCATTGGGCCATCTCAGCTAGACCGAAGTCTCGCAGAAGTCCGAGCAGGGTCGCCTTGCCATGATAAAAGCTAGTGCTCACGGCTGGGTTCTGCCACGTCTTTTCGAGATAGGGCTGATCGAGCACGGCCGCTAGCCATTGCCGCTCGATGGGTCTCTCTGCCTCACTCTTGGCGCGTGGTGAATAGTGACGCCCTGGTCGTGCCAGACCCTTAAATGCCGGATCGAGTCCGGATTTGTCGGCACCAAAGAGGAAGTAGCCCCGCCCGCACTCAAAAAGGCGCGAGCCGAAATCGCTGCGGCGGCGGTTTTCCTGCACTGCGCGGAGTAGGCCTGGCACCAAAGTGGTCTGCAAGTGCCGCTGCTGATCGCTAAGGGGATTGGCCAGAGTCAACTTAGGGAAATAGGGATGCTCCGGAGTGAGGCGCAGCGCTTCTAGGTCACGCAGCGCAGCAAAGGGGAAGCTCACCGTTTCCCGAAGGCCAAGAGCCGCCATCGCCGTGCGGGCCGACTCCTGAAAGGTGATGAAATGGTCTTCCGGAGTGGGCTTAATGTTCATGACGGGTAGCTGATAAGGGATGCGGTCAAAGCCAAGTAGGCGCCCTACCTCTTCGATCAGATCGACCTCGCGCTCAATATCGCCGCGGAAATATGGCACCTCAAACAGAAGGCGGTCATCCGTGCCGTCGAGCATTTCAAATTCAAGCGCTGTGAGCGTGTCGATCACGTCACTGCGACTGAGCGCCTGGAGGCCAAGGATCTGCTTGGCCAGGCTCACGCGCAGGGCTATCACTTTTTTGTTTATATCGGCAGGGTAGCAATCAACAATGTCACCCGCAATCCGCGGTGCCGGTTTACCAGCCTCAGTCAGCCCTTGAGCTATGAGTTGCGCGACGCGCAGGGCTACCGTCTCCAGGTTGTCGACGTCGACACCGCGTTCAAAGCGGTGCGAGGCCTCCGAACGTAGGCCAAGGCGCTTACTGGTGCGCCGAATCCGATGTCCGGCAAAAGCTGCCACTTCGATCAGGAGTGTCGTGCTGTCAGCTCTGATCTCACTAGACTCCCCACCCATAATACCAGCGAGGCCGATAGGGCCTTTGGCATCACAGATCAGTAGATCCCCCGCTTTGAGATCGCGTTTTTGGCCGTCTAGCGTGACTAAGGTCTCGCCGTCATGGGCGTCGCGTACTTCGAGGCGTCCACCCGTCACAAAACGCGCATCGTAGGCATGAATCGGCTGGCTATACTCCAGCATGGCATAATTGGTTGCGTCAACCAAGAGGTTGATGGGACGCACGCCAGCTGCGTTAAGGCGCTTTTGCATCCACGACGGTGACGGTACCGCTGCAACGCCGTCGACATAAAGCCCGACAAAACGGTGGCATCCCTGACTGTCGTGAATGTTAATGGTCAGGTGCTTTTCTGATGACAACTTACTGTCGCGCCTTAGCTCGTGCACCTGCGGCAGCTTGAGCTGCCTTTTCAGTTTAGCGGCAAGATCCCTGGCGACACCGATCACACCGAGACAGTCCGCACGGTTTGGCGTGACGTTCAACGTCAAAATCGTGTCGCCAATACCTAGCGCCTGCGCCGCGTCGCTGCCCAGTTTCGCCTCAGTTTTAAGCTCGATAATCCCCTCGTGCGACTCGGAGATGCTGAGCTCCTTCTCACTACAGAGCATGCCCTCTGACGTTTCGCCGCGGATTTTCGACTTCTTGATCTTAAAATCCCCAGGCAAAGTCGCACCGACTTTAGCGACGACAACATTGATGCCTGGACGGGCATTCGGAGCACCACAGACGATGTTTAGTGGCACTTCACCACCCACGTCCACCGTGCAGAGCTGCAGGGAATCGGCATTAGGATGACGGACGGCGGTCAGCACCTTGCCGACGACGACGTCTCCGGTAAAGGCCGTCTGCTTTTCCACGCCCTCGACTTCGAGTCCGATCGCCGTCAAAGCTGCTGCGATGTCCTCGGCCTTGAGCCCTTGAAGATCAACATAGTCACCGAGCCAGTTGAGTGAAACCTGCATATGAATCCCTAGCGATAAATCTTTGACGAGAAGGCCTTAAGTAAACAACGGGAAATGACCCAGGAACGAGTGGCTACCCTCAAAAAGCTGACGTAAATCGTCGAGCTTGTATTTGAGCATAGCCATGCGGTCGATGCCGAAACCAAAGGCAAAGCCTGAGTAAATCTCACTATCGTACTCAACCGCCTCAAAAACGTTTGGATGAATCATGCCGCAGCCACCGACTTCCAGCCAGCCCGTGTGCTTACAGAGGCGGCAGCCTTTACCTTGGCAGTGGACGCACTGCAAATCGAGCTCGGCACCCGGTTCGACGAACGGGAAAAAACTAGGCCGCAGCCGCGTCTTCATGCTGCTACCGAATACGGCCTTCATAAAGGCGTCGATCACGCCCTTCATGTGGGCGAAGGTAACCCCCCGGTCAACGACAAAGGCCTCGATCTGATGAAACATCGGCGTGTGCGTCGGGTCCGAGTCGACGCGGAACACCCGACCCGGTGCTACCACCCGCAGCGGTGGCCGCTCGGTGAGCATGCAGTGAATTTGGATGTTGGACGTGTGAGTCCTAAGTAGCAGATGCTCCTGCTCTCGCACGTAGAAAGTGTCCTGCATGTCGCGTGCCGGGTGATCACTCGGCATATTGAGAGCGCTAAAATTATAGAAATCGTAGTCGATCTCAGGACCGTCATAGACGGTGAAACCAAGCCGCCTGAATTCGGTCAGCAGCTCACGCCGTATGAGCGTCACGGGATGCAGTGAGCCACGAGGCACACTCGCCGTCACTGGCAGACTGATATCAAGGGGCTCCGCATGCAGGCGCGCGCCAAGCTCCCACTCCTGCGCCTTACCCTTAAGTGCGGTAATGGCAGCTTCGACGTGCTGCTTCAGTTCGTTGATGGCACGCCCTGCAGCTGGTCGCTCTTCTTTTGTGCAACCCCGCAAGTCCTCGAGGAGTGCCGTTACCTTGCCCTTGCGACCGAGGTAGGCAAGGCGCAGCTCCTCGACGCGTTCACTGCTGCGACTCGCCTCTACGGCGGCGAGTTCGCGGTCGAATTCAGCCACCAGTGCAGCCGCGCGCGCGGGCAACGCTGTGGTTAAGCTATCTGTCATGTCTACCGTGCTCCTATGTCGCAGAGATCTGTCACTTGCCGAGTTTGGCCAGACCTTCACCAAGACGCGTCAGGCCAGCGGTGATGGTCGCCTCGTCACAAGTGTAGCTGAAGCGAAGATAACCAGGTGCCCCAAAGGCGTCACCAGGGACCAGCGCGATATGTTGCTCTAGCAGCAAACGCTCACTCAAGGCAAATGTGTCGAGCTTACCGCCCGCCTTGGCCAAGGCTTCCCGCACGTCGATCAGAATGTAAAAGGCGCCGTGTGGCTGTGCAAACTTGACGTTCGGCATCTTTTTGAGGAGCCCGACAGCTAAGTCACGACGTTTACGCAGCACCTCGATCTCGGCCTTAAGCAAATTAGGGCCCTGATTGATGGCAAAAGTTGCGGCGTCCTCAATAAACGGCGGCAAACAGGTCGACGAATGACTTTGCAAATCGCGCACTAACTTCATCGCCGGGGCCGGTCCCGCACAGTAGCCGACGCGCCACCCCGTCATCGCCGCACCCTTCGATAGGCCGTTGACCAGGATGAATCGGTCACGCAGGTTGGGGAACATCTTGAGCAGGGAGACATGCTGCTTATCAAAGGCCAGGTACTCGTAAATTTCGTCGGAAATAATCCACCAAGGCTTGTCGCTCAGGTAACGGCCGAGCTCTTCTAGTAGCTTCGGGTCCATCATGGAACCTGCGGGGTTATTTGGCGAATTCAGAACAATGGCGACCGTGCGCGAGGTCTCGGCCTTTTTAATAGCCTCGATACTAAGCGGATTTGCCGCGACGTCATCCGGTAGCGGCAAGGCTACCGGCTTACCACCAGCGGCGATCACCTGATCCGGATAGCTGACCCAGTAGGGCGAGGGGATCAGAACCTCGTCGCCGTCGTTGAGCAGGGCCAGGAAAATATGGAACAAGATCTCCTTAGCGCCGATCCCCGCCACGATTTCATTAGTGGCATATTTGAGGCCGTTATCGCGCTCGAGCTTGGCCGCAATAGCCGCCAAGAACTCGGGGCCACCACCTGCTGGTCCGTACTTGGTGCGCCCAGCGCGCAACGCTTCAATGGCCTTGTCGACGACTGCTACCGGAGTCGGGAAGTCTGGTTCGCCAACAGCAAAGTTGAGGACCTTGATGCCCTCTTTGGCTAGCGCCTTTGCCTTGGCATTGAGTGCGACGGTCGGGGATGTTTTGACTTGCAAGATGCGCCGGGACAGCGAGTTCACCAGTCCTCTCCTCTCAGCTAGGGGTGTGCGGCCTCCATTAAGCCCGCCACCTCGCTAGGATGCAAGCGCAAAAGGCTGGTCTCACGCAGCTTGTTTCGCGGCCTTTGGGCGGAGGCGGTAGACCTGGATGCGGTCCGATAGGCCCTTGATCATGGCTCTCTCGCTGGCGACATGAAGGCGGGCACAAAGCTCGTCGAGACCAGGGGCCCGACGGACGTCTTCGGTAACGCAGATTTCCTCGGCCGCGGCCAGGCCCTGCACCCGTGCGGCAATGTTCACCGTCTGGCCGAAATAATCGAGCCGGTCGTTTTGGGTCACGGCGATGGCAGCCCCTGCGTGGATGCCTATCTTCAGCACGACCTCGTCGCGGCCGAACTGCCTGTTATATGCGGCAATCACGTCGAGCATGGCCAGCGCTGCCAGCGTGGCGTCGAGAGGCGTCATGAAGGTGGCCATCACGGCATCGCCGATAGTCTTGACTATGGTGCCTTGGTGCGCTGCAATGACTCTGTCGAGCTCCTGAAAGTGCTCACTGACCAGCTGAAAGGCCCGGACGTCGCCAACCCGCTCGTATAGCTCCGTCGATCCTTTAAGATCGGTGAAGAGAAAAGTGAGGTCGCGGATGTGAAGACCTGAGGCCGTTTCTATGAGCTCCGCGCCAAAAAGGCGTCGAAACGTTGGGCTATTCAGCAGGAGCTTTCCCGTTAGGAGTGGATCTTTGACGCGTGGCGGCATGGTCCAGCCGTGTGGAAAATGGCTGATGGAGCAAGGCCGACGCCGGTCATCACCATGCAGACGCACCAAGACCGGACCTGGAGCTAGTTGCGTCGTCACCGACCTAGGGCCTCCAGCGCCAAAATGAATGTCGACTGTCTGAACCGCGTGAGCGCGCTCACCCCGAACTGGTATCGCTAGTCCAGACTCTGCCGCGAAGTCAAAAATACGCGTACCACCAGGCTCCAGCTCAAAGCTAAACTCCTGCGTGGTGTTCGGCTCTACAAAGGCAGCGCCACGCGCCAAATTCATGAAAACACTGCGGTACGGTTGACCATCTAAGGTCTTGCCGGCATGGGCAAAGCGGTACACTCCCAGGTAGTCGTCGATCTCCAGCGTTTCAGGATGAGCCAGCCGATTCGGCCGGATGCTATCGACGACGTTGAAGCTGACGGCTACGTAGTCGTCAAGATCGGCCTCGATGGCGACGCTGCAGATGCGGCAGTCGAAGTGGGTAGTGACCTTGCCGAGAGCGCTGAAGCTCTGCACAATGTCGCCGCAGTGGGGACAGACGAGCTCCCAGTGCATGGTCAAAAGCCCAGATTTAGCGCCATGGAGAAACAGGCGGACGGTATCTGGACCAGGGAGGCCGAGTTCATCGGCGAGCACCAGCGGATTCATACGGTAAAGGGCTGCATCATCGGACGTGCAGATAAAAGCCTCGAGTTGCTTCAGCACGTGAGCGTCAAAGGGACCGGACGACCTCAGCTTCGTTAAAGCGTCGTCAAGGGGGCTGACGTTTACTTTGGCTACGCTGATCAATGGGGCGCCTTGGGGTGAGGAGTAAGTGGCGTTTTTGACGAGGGCGCGAGGGCGGTTCGCGGCGGGAGCGGAGGCTAGGGGAACCCACCATCTCTAGGTGGGTGCCATCGACTATCGCTTCAGGCTTCCCCCTACGCACTTGAGGCGGGGGGCTTGCACACCGCTTTAGGATCTGGCTCCCTATTTGTTAGTATCGGTTCTCCTGCTGATCTACTCCAGCGCCGCGAACCTTCCATTACCTTAGCATATCTCTTTTCAACTGGTGCACTTAATTGTTGGCCATGCATGTATTTGGCAGCTATCTTGGGTGATTACATTACACGCTTCTTTCTCTTATTCAAAACTGCTCTAAGATTCTGTACACGCAGATACTTACAGCAGTGCACCAACAATTAAGTGGATCACTTTAAATGATGTACATAGTCGCGACCCCCATCGGCCACCTCGAGGACATGACGCCTCGGGCGCGCCAAATTTTGGCGTCTGTCGACATCATTGCGGCCGAGGACACGCGACAGACGCGTAAGCTGCTGACCCACTTTGGCATCCACGGAAAGCGTCTCGTAAGTTACCATAACCACGGTGAAGCGGAGCGGGCGCGGGCTTTGGTCGCGGAGTTAGTCGAGACGGGTAAGTCCCTGGCTCTGGTGACAGATGCTGGCACTCCTTGTATCTCTGACCCGGGCTACCGCATTGTGGCCGAGGCGCACGCGGCGGGCCTCAAGGTGCATCCGATTCCTGGGGCATCAGCATTGACCGCGCTGGTGAGTGCTTCTGGTCTCCCCAGCGACCGCGTGCTTTTTATAGGATTCCTGCCGACGCGTGTTGGTGCGCTTGAAGAGGAAATCGCCAGCTGGCGGTCCATGAGGGCAGCCGTCGTCTTTTTTGAATCGACTAGGCGTCTTGCGCGGACTTTGGCGGCGGTCAGAGCCGTATATCCTCAGGCGCGCGTTGTCATAGGTCGCGAGCTGACTAAACTCTACGAGGAAATCGTCAACCTCGAAATTGACCAAGTCAACGACTGGATCGCTGGACACGCCACCTTAAAAGGTGAAGTTTCCGTGATGGTTCACCCTGGCGCCTCAGCGGAGCCTGACGACGGCACGGCGCTGGTTGATGTGGAGTCCGCGGCGCGGCGTGAGTTTGCCAAAGGCGCAACCTTGAAAGACCTGATGCGCAAGTATCAGGACAGCGGGCTTAAGCGCTCCGAGCTTTATCAGACTCTGCTGCGCGCCAAAAACGACGACTAACCATAACCAAGATGTCGGCAAATCCCTACACTCCGTTAATTTGCCGCTTGATTGACATTTAAAATCACGCATACTACCTAAACTAAAGCAATTGAGTTCGGGACGCACATTTTCCAGGAGGATGACGATGACCATCTGGTCGACGATTAAGGCTCTCGTAGCTGGTGCGGTGATGAGTGTGACGATCGCGCAGGTTGCCCATGCAGCAGATTTTGCCAACGCGGACAGACTTTTTGCGCAGCGCGAAAATAACAAAGCAGCGATTGCTCAAGCGCGCAGTGAATACTTGCAGCTTCTAAACAGCGCCAGCAACACTAACGACAAGATTCGCGCGGCTGAGCAGCTTGGTCGTCTTGCCCTTTACGAAGGCGAGATGCTGACGCCTAAATCAGACGGGGCGACGCGCCGCGCTATTTTCGCCGATTGTTGGTGCCGCAGCACTTCTCTTTTCTCGCGCACATGCAACGAGCCAGGGTGGGTAGAAAAGATCAGCCCCGCTGCCATAGGCCAGCGCATCCCAGCTTATTACTACTACCGTGGCATGTGTATCGGCTACTGGGGTGAGGCGAGTAACGTCCTCGAGCAAGCGGCGTTCTCCGGCGCTTTGCGTGACGCCGTCAATGGCGGTATCGAGATCGCTAACCAGAGCGCGGATAACAGCGCCTATGAGGGCGGTGCCGTGCATCGCGTTGCAGCCAATGTTTGGTCCAATCCACTGGCTCGTGCGGTCGGCCTTTACGACATTAAGAAGGCGCTCGTCCAGATCGACAGAGCTCTGGCCGCACCGGCAAATGGAAGCCAAGATCCGGGCTCGCTCTACTTTGATAACCATCGGTCTAAAATCATCGTCATGAAACAACTGAACTCCGATGAGCCAAGCGAAGGCTGGAAAGCCAAAGCCATCGACTTCGCTAATGAGACGCTGCTCGACATGAATGACCGCATCGAACAAGACCAAATTCCCGCAAGCCGTGTGCCTGAGTTCAAAGTGATCTTTGATCACATGAAGATCGATTACCGTGCGTTGACCGGTCGGGATTGGCAGCCCGAATGAATAAGTAGCAGTTTGCTCTGAGGCCTAGTGTCAGGCTGCCTAGCGTTTGCGAAGGCAGCCTTTCTTATGTATGTTATTGGAATATTAGTCCCAACATAAAATGGAGCGCGTTGATGATGGCGACGCAAGTCCGTGGTGCAGTAAAAGGTACGTTGGCGGCGGTGATGATCGTTGGCTATGCCTCAAACGCGATGGCATTTGAAGACACCCGGGTATTACCCAAGGGAGTGCGTAATCTTACGATTCGCACGATAAACACAAATTTCGATACTATCTCTGGTCCTGCTGGAGAGACCAAGCCACTGGCGCATCTGTTGTTCAAAGAGCTCACCTTCAAGCAGATGGCCAATGCCGAGGACGCGCTCAAAGGTCGGCAGTTGCGTGGTTTTCTACTACAGAATGGCATTACCGAGAGCGAGTCGGTCGGCAAGTTTTCCGCCGACATCAAAGGACGTGTGACGGTGACGGCACCCATCGCGGCGATTGGGATCACCGAGAATATGACGTTAGCGGTGGCCTCACCTATATACAACGCATCGACCTCTGCCAGTGTGGGATTTACACCTAATAACAATGCCAATAAGATTCTCGGCCTACTCGCGCGTCCAGAGACTAATCAAATCGCCAATGCGCGTGAGGCTGCGCGCAAACTCAATGACGCCGTAGGTCAGCTAAACAAAAAACTAACTGATAACGGCTTTCAGGCGCTGAGCGACTGGCACGGTCAGGGCTTTGGTGATACGACCATCGCTCTCAAATATCGTGGGATCGACAATAGCCGCATGGGCCTTGCCACTACCACTGGTGTTGTCGCGCCAACTGGACGTAAAAAAGATCCGAACATTTTAAATGACGTGCCGTTTGGCGAAGGCGTCTGGGCGCCCTTTGCCCAGGTTGCCGTCGATCAAAAGTTACCCCAGCAGTTCTATACCAACCAATACGTGAAATACACCGAGTCTTTGCCGACGCAGCGGACGGTGCGAGCCATCACGAATGAGGAGCGTGTCGAGGTGCCGCTGGTGACAGTTGACTACAACATGGGTAACAGGTTTGACGTAGGCACCTCGCTCCGATACACGCCTAACTATGGTCTACTCGCTGGTGTGGGCTATACGTATCTGCGCAAATTCGGCGATGTTTACAGTGGCAATCTGAATGCGGCAAACATAGGCGCGATGCAGCAGTGGACCGATCAGCAGGCTCACAATGCCGAGTTTTTGATTGGCTACAGCACGGTCCCTCTGTACCAAGCTGGTCGTGCTGCCATTCCGTTTTCCATCAATGTCGCTTACACGAAGCAACTCGCCAGTCGCAATTTACCAATCTCCGACTTAGCGCAGTTCAATGTTGATCTGTTTTTTTAAAGGAGCGCTGACGCATGCAAGTTAGTACCTTAAAACGTTTAGTTTCTCCTGGAATCAGCCTTGTAGCGGCATCGATACTCTGGTCCTGCGGTAGTGCCAAACCGGCTACACCACAACCACGAGGTGTCCTGCCAGTGCCGACGTTTCCGTCCGATCCGGCACATCCATTTTTGCTCACCGATGGCGAGAACACAGTCAACTTTAATGCCTCGCTGATTTTTTGGGATAAGACGCCATCACCCGAGCAGGTTAAGGCTATCCTCGAGCATACGCATGGCGCGCGCGTCATAAAGTCACAGGCTTTGGTCGAGCTGAGCGACCAAGTTATTGCCGACAAAGAGTCGGTTGTCCAGTCGCGTTCTAACTACGATGCCTTCAATCCTAGGATTCGCGAGGCATCCGGCGATGTCGATAAGGCTGCGGTTCGCGATTTTGTTGGTAAGGTCGCCGATGGGCTTTTCGCCACGCGTCTTGGTGAGCTGGCCACGCAGGGGCTTGTTGACTCCAACGACATCGCCCGGGCGGAGGCTTTGTGGCCCGCATATTGCGAGGCTAAACTCTGGGAACTCGCTGTGAATACTCAGCTGGGGCGTGATTTTTTGGCGCGCCCTACGCCACTGCAAATGTGTGAACCTTACTATGCTGCGCGTCAATACTTCAGTAATGCGGAACTCTGCGGTCCCAGTACGGACGGCGCTGGCAAAAACTACTTCATGTGTATTTGGAGTGACGGCCTCCTAAAGTCTGCGCTATTTGCTGAGAATTACAAGACTGCGAAATGCACCCCGGCGACTTCGCCCATGGCCAGCCGTTATGCGGCGCTCGAGTCGTGGTTGGGTAGTGACGGCGGAATTCTCAGAGCGACTCTGACTGGTAGCGATCCTGTCGCAGCTGCTGGACTAGAACGGACGATTTTGCTCGGTGACCTGATCGATCGCAAAGCGACGGCATTTAAGGATTGCCGTGGCGCGTTCACCCGCAAGGAACCGACGATCGCAAGTCTGGCGGAAATTCCGGACTGGACTCAATTTAAACCCGAGACCCTGCTACAGATTGGCGAGATGGGCGAGACGAGTTCGGCTGAGGTTTGGCGTCTCATCCCGCTGTCCTCAAGTGACGAGCGCAACAAACAGGTGTACAGCCAGCTGGTCAGGGTCATCAAAGCGTTCGCTGAGCGTCCCAGTACCAGCGCTGACCTCAGAGGGCAGAATACCAATGGCCCCATGGATACAAGTGCAGAGACTGGCATCGAGCCTAAAACTGCTGACGTGGCCTCGATGCATCCAGTCCCCAGTTACAGCGACGCCGTGTTCAACCAAGTCGTTGGTCAGTCACTAGCGGCCAAACCGGCGGACGTAAATGTCGTGGAGTCTGATGCTGCATTTGCCGGACTGGTCGCCTTTGAGTCACCGGCAGTGAAAAAGCTAAAGCTGGAGCAGGCACAGGCCTATGACGTGTGGTCAGCTGCTGTGGTGAAATATCAGACAGCCAAGACGCACTACGACGGTGTGAGTAAACCAGCGATTGATAATAACCGCCTGTCCACCGTCGATGTCGTCAAGGATCCTGGGGCTGCGGTGTTTCTCAATAACTACTTTCTCAACGTTACCAAAATGGGCGGTGAGCTGCGCGTTCAGTTGGGCTTTGATCTTGCTAGTAAAAATCTGTTTGGCTGCGTCAACAGTGCTGATGGTTCTCAGTGTGCCGTTGCAACTGAGCAGCTTGGAACTAGCGGCGAGCAGTTGCAGGTTGCCTTTGACAGTGCGGCCAACTTGATCACAGTAAAGTTCTCATTAGCTGATGCGGCGGCCCTTGGTTTTGCCGATTTACCGCGCACACCGGGAGGTGTTCAGTTTAATGAGATGCTGGAGCTTAGAGACCGTTTCGTGCAAATCGAAAACTACGGTAATCAGTTACCCGGCGAGCTAAGGATCATCACCGGCAACGCCTACGTCCTTGATGCCGCGGGTAACAAGCTCTATACGGGGTCTATAACGGGAGACAACTTTGCGCAACGGGAGCAGGCGCTGTCGTCCAACTTCTAAACTAAAATCCATGCTATCGTAGTGAGAGGTCCCAGCGCCGCGCGGCGGTCGGGGCCTCTTATGCCATAGGAGCCCCGCATGGATGCTACGCGCTTTCGTGGAGCAGTGACGCAAATACCGGTGACTGTCGATCTGGAGGATGACCTTAGCGGTCTATGTAAGGCCCTCGGCCACCCAGTGCGGATCCGTCTGATCGGGATCTTGCTCGAGGTGGGTGGCTCCGGTTCTGGGGAGCTTGCTGAGGAGTTTGCACTCGCTCATTCCACCGTATCGGAACATTTGCGTATTTTGCGTGAGGTCGGTTTACTTGACGTAACGGCTACCGCCAGCCGGAGACAATACAAGGTAAATCAAAATCGCTTGACTTACCTTAAGTCTCTGATAGCAGTGCTGTGAGCGGCGCTTAGTTACTTTCTGGTGGGTCGCAGATTTCACCGTCTGGGAATAGCTTATTGAGCGCATTGAAAGCAGCGATCCCGTAAGCTTCTGCCAATGTCGGATAATTAAACACCATATTGACGAGATCCTGCGCGTGGCCGCCCTTTTGCATGATGATCAGACCTATGTGGACTAGGTTGCATGCGTCGGGCATTAGGATATGGATGCCGAGGATTTTATGGGTCTTAGCGCAGACAAGTAGCTTGAGTAGGCCGTGATCGTCGCCGCGAATATACCCGCGAGCCACTTCGTAACAGTGGGCTCGTCCTACGACGTAGTCGACACCGTTTTCCTTCAAGTCCTGCTCGGTGCGACCCACACTCGACAACTCCGGAATGGTATAGACCCCGATGGGATATACCTTAGGGTAGGCGACAGATTTCTTGCCAAACATATGGCGCGCCGCGTAGCGGCCCTGCACCGCTGAGGTCGCAGCAAGGGCAGGCGAACCGATATTGTCTCCGGCTGCATAAACGTTGGGGACTGAGGTTTGGAAGTTCTGATTGACGACGATTTCGCCTTTTTCCGATAACTTGATGCCGAGTTTATCGAGACCCAGTTTGTCGGTGTTGGGTACGCGACCGGCTGCATAGAACAGCACTTCAGCCTCTAGCGTATGGCCATTTTCGAGAGTCAGTTGTACGCCGGGACCGCCAACTTTGGCGCTCGCCATTTTTGAGCCGAGTACGAATTTGACGCCGGACTCGTCCTCCAGCGTTTTCTTTAACGCCGCGGCAATCTCGTGATCAGCGTATTGCATGATGGTGTTGCGGCCATCGATAATCGTCGTCTCAGTGCCCAACGCAGCGAATATCGACGCATACTCGCAACCAATGACGCCGGCCCCGTAAATGAGCACACTCTTTGGCACGCATTCGAGTCGGAGTACTTCGTCACCGTCGACGATACGCCAACCATCGAATGGCACCTCGGCCGGACGGCGGGGGCGAGAGCCTGTGGCAACGAGAAAAAAACGCCCGCGGACCGTAAAGGTCTCGCCTGCCTCGTTGCGCACGTTGACGCTGTTTTGATCGGCAAAGCTCGCAAAACCCTCGATGATCTCAACACCGTAGCGGTCGCAGTAGCGCCGGACGATGCTCTCTTCGTACTGCGACACCTTGTGGGCGCGACCCATGAGCTTGGCGGCAGGAAGATCGCGAATGATGCGTTCAACCCATTTGCCACCCGCATGAAAGCTGATGTTGTGGATGGCGTCCATCGATTCGCGTAGCGCCTTAGATGGCACTGTTCCCGTATGGATCCATGTGCCACCTAGGCGCCCCGGTGTGGCTTCAACGATGGCAACGCTCCGTTTCATCTTAGCTGCTTGCATGGCAGCTCGGTAGCCTGCTGGGCCACTGCCGATGACCACAAGGTCGTATATCTTGTTGGGCTCTGCCATTTATCCACTCCTTGGACGCATACTAAGTGAGGCTTTCATCGGCAGGAATCATCGTGGTCATTAGTCGGATGCACTGCAGAGGGTGGCTAAGCAATATTCCATTGCTTAAGCTTAGTCATCTGTTAAGCTATATCAAAATATGTCAGGATTCTCTTGTTGTTCTCAGCTTAACCCAGGGCCAAATTGGCATAGCCCGCTTCCTCTAGCAACTAGTTGTAGAGGGATAACGAGCTCTGCGCTCCGTAGTTATCAGGAGCAATTGCATGATGACCAATCCAACTGATCGCGTGAGCGAGCCCTCTAGTGGCACGGGGGTGGTCGGCCTTCGGGGCTCTAAACCCGATCCTACTATAATTTCGCGGCGGATGGCAGCGCGGCAGCGTGGGTGGGAACTCGGCCTGCCAGCTTATGCCGACGTCGCTGGGCGACGTCCGCCACCGATCATCGCTGTTGGTGGTGGTAAGGGCGGTGTGGGCAAGAGTTTGGTCAGCGCCAACCTGGCGGTTAAGTTAGCATCGATGGGCTGGCGTGTTTTGACGATCGATCTCGACATCGGCGGCGCCAATTTGCACACCTACTTCGGGCTCAACACCCCCGGACGCGGGGTGGCTGACCTCCTGGTGTACGGGCGCGACTCGATAGCCGACGTTATAGTCCCAACGGCTGCGACCGGCGTCAGTATCATCGCTGGGGGTAACGAGGAGACCTGGGGGGGCGCGGCAGCGATGGACCAGGCCGCCATGGCCCGGATGTTTGAGTCTCTTGTCGAAGTCGAAGAAAAGCGCCTCGCGGATATCGTGATCCTTGACCTCGGCGCCGGTACCCATGGCCTCACCTTGGATTTTTATCTGGCAGCTCACCTCGGTATTCTGACCGTGTTGCCGGAGCCGACTTCCATCGAAAATGCTTACTTGTTTCTCAAGACAGCCTTATTTCGCTTAGTGCGTAATGTTGGTGATCAACTGAAACAGGAAGAGAGCGCCAGCATGGTGCGGGATTTCCTGATCCAGCCTGAGCCAGGGCGCAAAGGTGGCTACGCTGATCATCTGCGTTATTTGTCGGGGCGCGCTCCAGAGCTAGTTGCGGGGTTGCGCAGTGCGTTACAGGCGCGTACCTTAGGGATTGCTGTCAATCAGGTACGCAGTCAAAAAGACATCGACGTTGGTAAGTCTATGGAGCTTATTGCCGAGCGTTATTTTGGTTTCAACTGTCGCAGTTGCGGCTACCTGAACTACGACGAAGCCGCGTGGAAGTCGCTTCGCAATCGCCGCCTGTTGGTGGTAGATTTTCCGCACTCAGTGTTGTCAAAGCGCTTTGCTGAATTAGCTAAGCAAGTCCTAGGTAATTTGGGATTCTGACGAAGGGGAGAGATTGTGCAGTACACCGAACCGAATGCCTTTGGCAGCCAGTCGTCGGCCTCACATGAGCAAGGCGACGGGGCGGACGTCAATTACTACCGCGTGCTGGATGTCGATCCTAATGCCTCACGCATGACAATCCGCGAGGCCTATTTACGCCTCAAGAATGCCTACGGTTCGGGCAGTGCGGCGCTTTATTCACTGTTGTCTGAAGACGAGGCCACCGCTCAGCTCGCCCAAATTGAGGCTGCCTTCCGCGTTTTGAGTGATGATGTGGCGCGTCGCGCTTATGACAAAGAGTACGGGATCAAACGCACACCGCAAGCCCGTCAGGGGGCTGTGAATCAGGTGCCTACTGGGTTTTCGCAGGATGACCTTGTGGCAGCAACTCTGGGTGGTTCGGTGGGCGGTGATTTAGCCGCATCGGTTCCCTTTGGGACGCCGACGGATGACGAGAGTGACACGAGGATCGAGGCCGTCATTCGGACCACACGTTCTATGCTTCCGATCGTCAAGCTCAAGGCGCCGGGTACTGATTCTCCCCAGTTGAAGGAGAAACTATTCGAGATCTTGCAGTCGGGCGATCCCGGTGACGGCGATGTGCTTAGGCGGTTGCGGGAAGCTTGTGGTGTCAGCGAGGAGGAGATTTCCGAGCGTACCAAGGTGAGTATAGGCTACATCCAGGCCATGGAAGCCAACCGCTTTGACCGTCTGCCGCAGGCCGTATTTGTCAAAGGCTTCCTCCGTAGTTATTGTCGCTTTCTCGACCTCCCAGAGACGGATAAATTGGTGGCAGCGTTTTCGACGAGGCTGATTGATTGGCAAGCGAACCGCAAGGGATAGCCCAAGTTGTCGTTGGGGCGGAGGATGCGGGGCAGCGCCTCGATATTTTTCTGACCAAGTTAGCCGCATCTACGACCGCTATGAGCCGGTCGAAAGTGCAGCAGCTCATCGCTACGGGTGCCGTCACCGTTGACGGGGAGATTGCTCGCGCGCGGGACCTGACCGTTGCAGGTAGTGAGATCCAGGTGCAGTGGGGACAGTCAGCAGCACCGTCTCCCCTTGAACCAGTGGCGATGACTCTGGACATTTTGTACGAAGACGAGCACATGCTAGTCCTCAACAAGCCGGCAGGATTGACCGTGCATCCAGGTGCTGGTGACACCGGTCCGACCCTCGTGCAGGGCTTACTCCATCACTGCCGTGAGCTGAGTTCTGGTGGCGGCACCGATGCCATGCGTCCAGGTATAGTCCATCGCCTGGATAAAGATACGACGGGTGTCATGGTATGTGCCAAGACCGACCGAGCCCACGCAGCCTTAGCCCAGCAGTTTCAGGACAAAGACACTTTGGTGCGCGAGTATGTTGCTCTGCTCGATGGCATGATGGGTGACGCGCAGATTAATTACGCGAGTTACCTGTACCGGGACCCGACGCATCGGCTGCGGATGGCCTCGATGACTGAGGCTGAATATCATCTCACCCCCGAACGTAAGCGTCCCTCGCGCCCACGATTGGCCAAGTCGCAGTTTAGCCGCGAGGCTGTCTTCGGTCAGCGTCTGACTCTGGCACGGGTGCGTCTCTACACAGGGCGCACCCATCAGATCAGGGTCCACGCCAAAGCCCTAGGGATGGCGGTGGTTGGCGACCCCCTCTACCATTGGCCCCTACAGCTGCCGCTTGTGTTCCCTGCCCAAATTCGATCACAAGTAGCTAATATTTCACGTCAAATGTTACACGCGGCGCGTCTTGACTTAAAACATCCGGTGAGTGGGATCCAACTTAGCTTTAAGGCTGACGTTCCTGCCGATTTTTTTGCATTATTAGAGGCTCTCGCGCCTTTTCGCTGGGACTTGAGATGAAGTTAGTATTAAGTAAGAATATGAAATGAACTACTTTACCCAGATTCTGTTGGAGTCATTCGAGCCATGACAGTTAGCTCGCACTTGGCAATGCGTCTGGTTATCGCCAGCGGTGCCTTTTTAATGACAGAACTTATGTCCCCTGCGGCGGCAAATGCCGAGCCGCCTCAGCCGCCGCAAACGACTCAAGTCGCGGCTAGCCCGACGGTGGGGCGCCACACTGACATGATCATTTTGACTGTCGACAAAAAGGCGCTGCAGGCAGAGCTCAAGACTTGGCCTCAAGATCCCCAGTCGTCGTCGTTGCTCAAGAGGTTTCGCATTGCCATAGGTAAGGCCGAGGGTGACAAGCAGCAAGAGGGTGATAACCGTACTCCTGAGGGTATCTACTTTGCTCAAAGTCACATCGTAGACGAAAAACTACCGATCAAATATGGGCGTAAGGCTATCCCCATAGATTTTCCAAATCCGATCGATCGTGCCTCGGGTAAGACAGGCCACGGCATCTGGTTGCATGGCGTCGAGCACGACGGGCGCGTTGATGAGGCCAAAGTGACAGAGGGTTGCGTTGCTTTCTACAATGCTGACATCTCTAGTCTGGCTAATTGGCTCAAGGGCTATCAGGGCGTGGTGGTGATCGCCAAGGACGTTAACGATGTCAACAAGTCCGAAGACCTCCAGACCGTTGAGAAACTGACGCGGGGGTGGATGCAGGCTTGGGCAGACCGCAAGATTGACGACTACGTCAAATTTTACCGGACAGACTTCCGTTTCGGTAAGATGGATCTCGCCGGTTATGCCGACTTTAAGCGTCGCGTTTTCGATAGCTACCGGAATATGAAAGTCTCCTTTGACAACCTACGCGTGGTCACCCACCCCAAATATGCAGTGGCCTTTTTCAACCAAGACTTTCATGGGGACCAGCGCTTCACGTCGATTGGCCGTAAGGCTCTCTACTGGGAGCGTAACGACAACGGTGGCTGGGCGATCCGTCGCGAAGTTTTTGAGAACCGTCGCTTCGAATTCATGACGTTCACGGATGCCGAGCTTGCCCTCCTGTCGGCAGCTGTACCCGGTACGGTGCACCAAGAAAAAAAGACACCTAGCCTCTAAATTAGTCGGAGTCGTGCATGAGCGGTCGGATAAATCATCAGATGATTACGAGATTTGGCCTACTCACTGTCCTAGTTACTGCTGGTGCGGCAGTAAGGCCCGTTGCGGCCCAGGCACAAGTTTTTAAATACGGTGCCAAAGTATACAAGGCGAGCGATCTTGCGACGGCAGATCAGCAGAGCCTGTTTGATATCGAGACAGAGGAGTATGCGAAGCGAGCAGCATTGCTACAGCAGGCAGCACTCAATGTGTATTTGACGGAAGAGGCCAAAAAAGCAGGCAAAACTAAAGCCGAGCTGGAAGCCACCTTGCTTGCCGTACCAGAGCCTACCGACAAACAGGCGACCGAGTGGTTTGAACAAAACAAGAGCCGCATCCCGCCTGGCTACACCTTCGATAAAGTTGCCGGTGAGATTAAAGGTCTACTTCGTGAGCAGGGACTGCGGGAAAAGCGCGAGGCGCTGCTAACCAAACTTAAAACTGATGGCAAGCTTGTACTATTGATCAAAGAACCAGACGCTCCCTTAGTCCAGGTGGATACGAAGGATCTGCCTGTTCGAGGCAGTGCCAAAGCAAAAGTGACGGTCGTAGAGTTTGCTGACTACCAGTGCCCCCACTGTAAGATGGTCGCGCCAACGCTCGACGAGTTGGTTAAAAAGCATCCCGATAAAGTTAAGCTGGTTTTTATGGACTATCCCATTAAAGGAGCGTCGTCGGAGCTCATAGCCCAAGGCGCTTATTGCGCTGGGGAGCAGGGGAAGTTTTGGGAATTCCATGATCTGGCGTTTGAGAAACAACAAGATCTTGCCAGCAGCGAGGCTGCTACCAACCTAGCTAAGACCCTGAAGCTAGACGAGTCTAAGTTCGCTAGCTGCTTGCAGAGTCCGGCAGCTCGTGCACGAGTGGCCAAGTCTAAAGCAGAGGGTGACAGATTGGGTGTCACTGGTACTCCAGCCATCTATATCGGTGGTCGTCGCGTAAAAAGTCACGACCTAGCTGATTTTGAGAAGGTCGTTCAGAAAGCTGTCGCCAAGTAGGCAAATTTTTCCCGTTAAGTTCCAGATTTAGATGCCGATGTCTCAGATGAGGGTAAAGCCTTTCAGGAGACATCCGTGTACTATAACGGGCGGCAAAAATTAGGACAGCAAGCGTGCATCAAAGCGGCGCTGGTCCTTGTTTTTAGCCTCGCGAGTTCCGTGCTTTTTGCTCAGGCAGCAAGCATCGATCGTGTCAAACAAGAGATGGTGCAGAACGTAAAAAATCGTTTAGCCCCACTGCTGTCTCAATACTGCAAAGAGGCCTGTGCAATCGTCGACGTTAATGTGATCATCGACGAGGACATGATCGAATCTGATGATATAGGATTCGAAGGAGTCGAAGGTACACCTCCCGCTCGTATCATCAACGTTAGCCGCGTTACGGCCGGAGTGCAGGTCGATGACCGCGTCAGTAGTGTGAACCGCGATCGGCTCATGAAAATCTTGCATACTAATGTGCAGGATCTTGGTGTGCCGGTAGATATCGTTTGGCGCCCTGTTACTATCCCGCAGTTTGGTCAATCCGCAGCTAAAGAGGAACAGCTCCGGAGCGATCTTGAACGTCGTATGACCGAGGCTGTCAGTAAGGTTCTTGACCTCTATTGCCCGGAGGACTGTGTACTGTCGCATGTGACCGTAGACGGCAAACTGGTCACCCCAGACGAAGCATCGGTCCATCAAGTCGAGGAGTTGGTACGTGATCGCAGCAGTGATGCCATCCTGCTCGTCTCTAGTATCGACATTGAAGTGGCCATGAATGAAAGCTTGCCCGCAAAGCATCGTGCGCGTATCACCAACCTGATCGAAGCCAAAACCAAATTTGCTAAGCCCGTGCACCTGAATATCGACGTGGCACCCTTCCCGGACTCCTACGCACGCCAGCAAGAACGTGACAAGAAAGACGGTGGCGATCCCTATGGTTTGGAAAAACTGCGCCAAACCTTAAAAATCTTCCGAGAGCTTGCTGGAACCAAAGAGATCGTCACGACGCTCACCAATAGCTCGACGTCGCAATCCTCTAACTCTAGCTCCAGCAGTAACACCAACAGCACGCACACAAGCTCGCGGAACGATAGTGCCACAACGCAGCAAAACACCAATAACTCGACGATGCGTGAGATTTCTAAAGAAGAGTCCAGCGCCAAATTCCAGTCACAATCGGATCAAAAGTTGCTCAGCAAAGACTCGTCGTCCTCAAAGTCCGAGATCGACAAACAAACTAGCGACCGGCTTGCGACTTTAAATGCGGAGGATAAATTCCGCGCGGTTCCCGTCTGGCAATGGATGTCCTACCTGGCCGGGTTTATGCTGCTCGTTGGGATGATCCTATTTGTCCTCATGCGTTATGCACGTGCTAACCGTGATGCGAATCTCATGATGTATGAGGCGCAGGGCAAATCACTGCGAGCCGTGGGGCAGGCGGAAAAGCCTGCCAACGATTCGCTCCAGGTGAGCCATGCCACCGAGGATACGGATGATGCTGGTCGCAAAGACATTGCTCTGCGTCTTAAGAATGAGGATCTGCGTGCTGAATTAAACAAAATTTTTGTCGAGCACCCGCGCCTTGCAAAAGAGACTTTTTCGCGACTGTTAAGTGAGGACGGCATCGAGGCTACTGCCAAATATGTGCATCTGTTTGGACAGTTGGTCGTATTCGAGCTCTTGGCTGACCCGAACTTACAGCGGGAGCTCTACGAGCTTAGCGAGTTTTATCACAAGTCGACTTTTGAATTCACACCTGAGCAGGAATTCCGCCTGCTCACAGCTTTGAAGACGCGGGTTACAGCCAATGAAATCCGGGTGCTTACCCGTAAGGCTGTCGAGCGGTTTGAGTTCTTGCAGCAGCTCGATGCCGTACAGATTTACAATTTGATCATCGATGAGAAACCCAAAGTGCAAGCCATCGTCATGACGCAGCTTGATCCCAAGCGTCGACGTGCGGTTTTTGAGATGTATACCGGCCAGCCTAAGATTGATCTGATGCAGGAGCTTTGCCGCGGTGAGCCAATTCCCAAGGAATTCTTGGCCAATATCGCCGTGGCCCTACAACGTAAAGTCAGCGCGCGCCCTGAATTCGATGTGGAAAACCTGAGGTCTTCGGAGATTCTCTTTGACCTGATGGACAAAGCCTCGCTCGATGAGCAGAGATCACTCATGCAGAATCTGATGCGCACCAATACCGAGGCTGCTCGTGCCATCAAGCTCAAGTTGGTTACTGTTGAACTGATGCCATACCTTAAAGACGGCCACTTGCTCGAGATTGTGCTTGGGCTGGAGCGTGAAGACTTACTTACGTTCCTATCAAGTGCTCCTGAGCATATACGCGAGCTGCTCCTCAGCAAGGCTCCGACGGAACTGGCGTCAAGCTGGACTGAGGATCTGGAGAACTTTACTGGCGCCGAGCAGAATTACCGTTTTGTCGAGATGAAACTGACAGGCCGTATCCGTGCCCTGGCTAAGAGTGGCGCGATCAACCTCCTCACACTCAATGACCTGGTATTTGGTACCGAGGCCGATATCGATCACGCTGAGACAGTTGAGCATCATCAGCTCGATAACATGACGGGAGTAGCGGCATGAGTACGCTACCACCGGTTAATCTCTCGGTGATTCGTATATTTGCCCGCTTTACCAACGACGATTTGACGGCCATATCAAGCATTGGTGAAATCATTCAGGTCAAGCCTCACGCTCACGTCATTATCGAAGGCGAGCCGACGCGAGGCCTCTACGTGATTATTTCAGGACGGGTGTCGATTTACCGCAACGAATCTGGCTCAACCACGATGAGTCGGCTCGCTATGCTCGAAGAGGGAGCCAATTTTGGCGAGCTTAGTCTGATAGATAATGCACCAAGGTCGGCTACTGTCATTGCCGAGACGGCCTGTGATCTGTTCTCTCTGGATGCGACGCGATTTCATGTCTGGTTGGAAAGTGCGGCGCCCGAGGTTTCGGTGCGCTTTTACCGTGCCTGCGCCGAGGAGTTAGCCGTCCGGATGCGCCGCATCAATCAAGACTACATTACCGCCCAGCAACAGCTGTGGCGGCATGCCCTGCGACGCGTCGAGGCTAAAGCTACCTGAGCACTAGCTAGTTATTGGCACCAGGATGCTTAACTAGCCAATCTACCAAATCAATCTTGGTCAAAATGTGCAGTGGGTGGCGCTTGTCGTCGATCACCACAGCACAAGGTGCGTACATGAGAATCTCTTGCAGCGCGCTGACCGGAGTAGACTCCTCAACCGTCGGTACGTTGCGGTCCATCACATCGCCGAGGATGGTGTCGGAGCCGATTTCACCGCTGGCCAGATAGCTTAGTAGGTCGCCCTCTTTCACCATCCCAATAATGCTACCGGCGTGGGTTACAGGTATTTGTGAAATACCACGCTCCTTCATCAATCCAATCGCCTCGCGCACCGTGTCGGTATGGACCATGCTGATGACGTTCGGCTTGGATTTGAGTAGCAGTCCCACCTGCCCCTCGATGGCGCTGACACCAGTGAAGCGGTTGTCCCGCATCCACTTGTCGTCGATGAATTTGGTCATATAATTGCGCACGCCATCAGGTAGTATGACGACGCAGTTTTGCCCCTTGGCGAGTGACTTAGCCTCTTTGAGTGCAGCGTACATCACGGCGCCGCATGATCCACCGCAGAGGAGTCCCTCCTCGGCAATGAGGCGTCGCGCCATCTGGAACGACTCCCGATCTGCAGTCTTGACCCAGGTGTCGACTAGGCTCCGATCAAGTACATCGGGTATGAAGTCATATCCTATCCCCTCGACCTTATAGGAACAGATAGGACCCGGACCTGCCAGGATCGAGCCCACAGGGTCAACACCCACCACTTTACAGTTGGGTAACCGCTCCTTGATCCTCTTGGCCACGCCAGTGATGGTGCCACCGGTGCCCGCACTCATGACGATCATGTCGATCTTGTCGTTCATGTCAGCCAAAATTTCGACGCCGGTGCCGTAATAGTGAGCGTTAGGGTTGGACGGGTTTGAGTATTGATCGAGGATGTGGGCGTTCGGTAGTTCCTTCTGCAGACGCTTAGCCACCCCAATGTGACTGAGGGGGGAGTCCCAAGCCGCGTCGGTCGGGGTACGGATGATTTCCGCGCCGAGCGCTTCGAGAATCACTTGCTTCTCGCGGCTCATCTTTTCCGGCATGGTGATGATGATACGGTAGCCCCTGATAGCGCCGGCAATGGCTATGCCGATCCCCGTGTTGCCGCTCGTGGGTTCGATCAGGGTGTCGCCTGGTTTGATGCGGCCGGTGCGTTCAGCGTCCGCAACCATTTGGTAGCCGATCCGATCTTTGATCGAACCACCTGGGTTAAAAAACTCGCACTTGGCGTACAGGTTACATTGCAAACTAGCCCCGACACGGTTGAGCTTGACGAGTGGGGTCCGGCCAATGGTCTCAAGAATCGAGTTGTAGATCACGGCGGTGTCCCTCCAAATGTCCAAGTGTCTCGGGGGGGCAATGTGCGCCTTGCACCGGGCCCCCGTGTCTGCTAACTATACGCCAAATGAGCATGACTATTGGAGCTTTTTTTAGCCTGATTCTTGTGCCGTTGCCAAGTGAAATTGCTGGGGTTTTAAGTCGGGTGTTGGTCCTGCGATGTCATCACTGTCAGCACAGCTGGGAGCTCTCCCCCCCGGTGGCGCGTAGTTCCGAGTGTCCGGGCTGCCGGCGCGATGCCAGGGTATGCCTGAACTGTAAGTTTTACGATCCGGGTGCCTCCCGCGCCTGTCGTGAGGAGCAGGCCGAGTGGGTCAAGGAGAAAGATCGCTCCAACTTTTGCAGCTACTTTAGCCCCGGTGCCTCAGTGGGCAAGGCCGCGACTGACACGGCCCGCTCCAAGCTTGATGCCCTCTTTGCTAAGGGCGCGGAACCTGCAGCTCCAAGTACGCCTACCGGCGGTGGATTTGCCGCAGACTTGGCTAAGTTTCTAAAGGACAAACGCTAGTCGTCTTGACGCAGATCGTCAAATTCCCGCCACCAAAACTGTACGAACGTTGACGCCAGTCTGGTGGCAATGAAACAATGGTAGTGGGAGACTACTTCCCACTGCCTCGCTGTCAGTTGTGCCTACACGATACTTTCCGATTTTCAAGCAGAAGTACTGCGCCTCCGCCCTTAAATCAGCAAACAAAAATTTGTCGGTAGCAGCATGTTCAAGCGCCCTCTCATCGCCATTGACGTTGGATCGTCTGCCATTAAGGTAGCCGAGCTAGCCGGTGGTAAACAAAAAAAACTCACGACTCTTGGGCTTGAAACCTTGCCCCTCGGCGCCGTAGTTGACGGCGTGGTACAAGACAATTTGATCGTCGAGCAAAAGCTCAAAGAATTACTGCGTAAATTGAAAATTAGACCGCGGGGCCGGCGGGCGTCGTTCTGTGTCAGTGGTAGTGCAGTGCTGATCAAACGCCTGGAGATCGAAGCCAAAGAGGGCAGCGAACTCGCCGAGCAAGTTTATTTCGAGGCTGAGCAGCAGTTCCAGGCGGATATGTCTGATATCTATCTAGACTTCTTTGTCCTCGGCAAGGCTAAAGACGGTAACGCCCAGTCGGTGCTCGTGGTTGGTGCAAGGCGTGAGACGGTAGAACAGTACATCACCATCTTGCATAGAATTGGCATGCGCGCTGGCGTGGTCGAATGTGATGCGTTCAGTATCGCTAATATGTTTGAACACAACTACGGTAAGATCGACGGACTGTCCGCCATTTTGAAGATTGGTGCATCGGCCTCGCAGGTCTTGCTGATGCAAGGGGGAGAGTACGTATATACAGGCGACGTACCTATGGGCGGCGAAGAGTATACGCGTCGCATCGCCGAGGCTCTCGGTGTTGACCGCGAAAACGCTGAGGCGCTCAAAATTGCGGCATCTTCAGGGAGTGGCAATCTACCGCCCGAAGCAGGCAAGGCGATCGCTGAGCTTAACGATCACCTGGTGGCAGACGTGCAAGTTGCCATTGATTACTTCGTCCAAGGGGCAGGGGGTGGTGCTGTAGTTTCCAGCGTATTTTTGACCGGTGGCGGATCGCGCATTCTAGGATTGGATGCGGCGATTGCAGCGGCTATGCATGTACCTGTTCAGATTATTAATCCATTTCAGCAAATCAATATCGATGCCAAAAAGTTTAAGATGGAGCAACTGCTCAATCAGGGAGCTGTTTACGGAGTAACTATAGGACTTGGACTCCGCTCTATGGGGGACCAAGCCTAATATGATTAAGGTCAACCTTTGTCCGGTCGATGAACTTGATAACGAATATTGGTACATACCCGATATCTTGGTGCTGATTGCCGTGGGCATTGGCGCCTTTATCGCCGTTAATAACTACCACGATACAATCCGCGAAAAGATCGACGCGCTGACGACAGAGCATCAGAGTAAGGTTGAGGCGACTAATAAGCTTACTCCTGACCTAGAGCGATTCAAAAATCTAGGCTCCGACATAGCCCAACTCGAGTCCAAAATTCGAGCGCTGCAAACTATTACAGTCTCTAAACTTGGTAAATATAAGCTAGTCATAGCTCTGGAGCATCTCCAAAACTTTAAACCCTCAGGCCTGTGGCTCACACATATCTCCCTCGGGAGTGCGGGTAAGACCGACTTAGACCTGCGCGGGCAGGTCGAAAAATCCAGCGATAGCGATAACGACAATAGCAGCTATGCAGTTGAAGGTCAGGCCTTTGATAATATTCTTACTGCTGAATATATGTCTGGAATGAGATCAACACAGAATCAAGACGAAAAGTCGGTCGACCCGCGGACTAAAATCAGTTTTGAAAATATCGTTCTCAAAAGCGCTAAAACACCTATTGCGGCTGACTCCGACTTTGATGAGCTTAGTATCTACCCGGAATTCAAAATCCTCGGTCGGATAGTTGAGCGGGCCGAGAATTTCGCTCCAGAAAAGGCTAATCCTCTCCAGTCCTTTTTTGAAATACCCCCTCCTATGGAAGATGTCGTCATTAGAAATACGGATACCGGCTTAAGTCGCAAAAAGAGGTCCTTTTAAAGAGAGCTATCGATGTCAGCCCTTAACGAACTACGCGAGCGCTACAAAATCTTGCCCCTATGGGGTCGCCTTCTGGCCGTGACTGTAATTGGAATTTTGCCGGCGGCTTATATCTACTTTGATGAGGGTGCGATTTTAGAGGAGTCCGTGTCTGAGTTAGAGCAGAAGGTAGATGAGGCACGCAATAAATTTCGTGAGGCGAGTAATAAACATGCCAACCTGCCAAAGCTTGAGAAAGATTTTCAGACCACTCAGGAGCAGCTGGCAAAGGCTAAGAGAAAGCTACCGGATCAGTATAAAATAGAGGATATTCTTGAGAAAATCGCCACTATAGCCAATGGTGCTGATGTCGTGATTCGGGAGTTTTTGCCGCAGGATGAGGTGAGAAAGCAGGATCCCTATCCCTACGTGGAGTTACCTATAAGTGTAGTGGTCGACGGAGTATTTGCTAAGGTCACGGATTTTTTAAACGGTCTGATCCATTTAGATGGAACCGTCTTCGTCAAGGGTATCGACATCAGAAGAATGAGTACGCGGGACGCTATGAAGATAGCGGAGACCCTGAATGGTGCCACACCCACTGACGCGGCTGAACAACAAAATCTCTCCAAATACAAAAAAGCGATTCAGGCACGCGAGAATCTCATGGTCAGGGCTAAGGTGACTATGGCCGTTTATCGGTCTATGGGCGGTGATGAAGTAGTGAACCAGCCAACTACTGGGGATGGCGCTGCCCCTAATGAGAGCAGAACGGAAGGTAATAAACGCAATAGAAAGAACTCACAAAATAACGAAGATGCAGCCATCCAGGTGCCGTACCGTGCAGTAGACAAAGTAGCGTTGGGCGCTTTTAGGTCTGTTAATTGATGGCGGGGGAGACGTAAGTTCTTGTCTGGTATGAATACAAAATTTGTCATCAGGTTAGTGGCGGTCATCATGATTTTTGCCGCGCTAAATCACTCTCATCCCATACTCGCTGAGAGTACAAAATCTGCTAAAAAGACGTTCAAATCCCCGCCGAAAAAATCCTCTGATGCAGCAAAAGTTAGTAGTGCAAAATCAGTCGTAGGAGTTGATATCACTAAAGATCTTAATATTGAGGAGATCACGGAGCCCTCGATAGATTTTCAATACGTCTCGTACGGCAAAGATGACCCATTTGTACCACCTATGACCCTCAATGAGGACGGTAGTTCTAAGTCACTCCATGCGTTAGGTACCGGAAAGAAAACCAGAAGAGATATCGATTCCCTTGAAATAGCAATCGTCAATAATTTGCAAAAGCATGAGCTGACAAAGCTCAAGGTTGTCGGGATTTGGCAGGGATCCTCAGGGGTGCGTAAGGCTCTCGTGATGGCTCCGTCAGCTAAGGAAGGCGCTAATGGCATTGCTGAAGAGGGTGTCGTAGTCACTAAGGGCACACAAATGGGTAACCGGGGGGGCAAAGTCGTTAGCATTGGCCCAGATAGAGTAATCGTTGAAGAGTTTGTGTTGTTGCACGACGGTAAAAAACATTACAAACCCACCAGCATATATCTGGGTGGTAAGCCACCTAAAAAAGTGGAGAAACAAGTCTTCGATCCAGGGCAGAAGGAAACCAAGATTATCGACAAGAATGCCGAAGAAACTTTTGATCAGGTCTTGGAAAGAGATCGTAAGGCTAAAGAGGAAAAAGAAAAGCGCGAGGCCGAGGAAGCGGCAAATCCCAACAAGTTCAAGGAAGCCGCAGAGAAGGAAATGAAGGAACGATCTCAAGAGGTCGGTAAAAACTTAGGTCCGAAAATAATACAGCAAAATAAGATGCCAGAACCTGAAGATGCAGAAGTCGGAGGTGATCAATGAGCAAACGCTACGCTTTAGTGTGGCCGCCGCTTCTCGCAGCAGTGTCATTTTATTCGTGCGCTTCGGATTCTGAGACGCCGGATGAAGATGGCGGCGACGAAATAATGGCATCCGAGAATCAGCTGAACGCCAACAGTACTGGCAATGAGGAAGCTGATTTTGACGATGTCGCCGATACGACTGATACAGGCGCACCACCGGCTGACGGTAATCTAGGTCAAAGTGGGAATTTGATTCCTGCTAATCCCATACCAAACGCTGTTAATACCCCTGGCAACATTGTCGGAGAAGTGCAGGGATTAGAAACGAATCAAACCCTCGGCTCGCAGAATACGGCCACAACGCTTGCAAACGCTAATACAACGTCCGTGGGCTTGGTGCCCGATCAACCAAACAACGAACTGCCCGGGTCTCAGTCAACTACTACCCCGACCGTACAGCCAATTAGTGCAGTTGTTGCTGCCGATAAGCCGCGTTTGCATTGGGTCGGCTACGACTACCTAGAGAAAGATGCTGTTGTCCGGGTTGAGATGGTAACCATGGGTAAGCCTCCATTTAAATTCTTTCAAGAGGTCAACAAAGCCGGTCAGCCGGAACTCGTCGTCCGCTTTCTCGGCGCTCAAATGCGCCATAAAATTCGTCGTGATATCGATGCTCGCGAATTCAAATCCCCGGTCGCTTTTATTCGTCTCCGCCAAACTGACGACCACGTTGACGTCGTTTTAACGATGCGGGATGCGGTAAAACCAAGATTGTTTACTAAGTCCGGTAATGTCATGCTGACATTCGCCCTGCCTGATCGCTATTTTGGCAATAACGCTATTGGTGAGGCGCCGGTTGGCGAAGCGCAGCTACTTGCAGCAGCTAATCTTATGCCAGACCTTGTGCGCGGTAGTGATCAATTGCCGTCCTTTGGTGTACCAAAGCCTTTCATTAATGATCCCGGTGCTGCCGTTTTTAATGACACACCACCCAGCGCTGGTACCGAGGTGATACCTGCAAGCGCTCCGCTTCCCGCGGCCCCCGCGCTAGCTACACCGACGCTGGCCACCCCCGTCATTGCAAGTCCGGTAGTGCCGTCAACGACACAGCCCGTTGCCCAACCAGTCATGAACCGCCCATCTGTTGCACCCGCGATCCAGCCCCAGGGTGTGCCCTTCACTCCTATGATGATGCCCCAGTCGATGCCAATGCCAATGGCAGTGCCACCGGGATTATCACCGGCGTTACCACCATCAGGCATGGTCGTACCCCCGGCTCAGCCCATGATGATGCCTGCCGGTCGTGCGCCAGTGCCAATGACGACGCCGCCGTCTCAAGTAGTTCCGTCGCCTGCGGCTCCACCGGCTAATGGCAGCGGTACGGAGAACGACGACAGCAAATTAGAGGATTTTGACGACGGTAAAGGTAATAGCTCTGAGATGATCGATAAGTTTGATGTGCGCCTTCCTGCCACCGAACCCGATGATGGGCTAGTCGTATTAGACAGCATGACTTTAGTCGGCGTTGCTCAGGATGATGTAGGCGGGGCTAATGCAGCAGCAGCTGCTGCTGGTCCGGCAAACAATGTCGGTCCCAATGCTAATATCAATGCTAACGCTGCAGCCAAGGCCGCATTACAAAACGGCGCCGCTAACAATGCCGCGGCAGCCAATGCTGCTACCCAAAATATTACTAATGCCAACGCTGCAAATATTGAGGGCAATTTAGCTAATCCAGCCGCCGCCAATGCGCCAGCTAATGGAGCAAATGCTCCCGTAAATGTTCCAGCCAATGCCGCCACTGGCAATTTGACCCAAGGTGCGCCTCCCGTAAACCTCGGAGGCAACGCTGCGGCTCCCAACGGTGCCGCCGACGAACTACTGGGTAACCCAGCGGCCCCAGCGGCCGCTGCTCCTGTAGCTCCGGCGCCGCAGATTCAAACGCCGGTCGCTCCAGAGCCACCGCTGCAAGGCGCACCCGATTTAGCAGGCGAAGAGACTGAGGGCAGGAGCGCCCAGGCGCTGCCAGAGGGCGTGAGCCTCGGCGGCGTGGCCAGGAGTTTTGATTTCGACGGCGCGCCGCTTCACTCGGTGATCGGGCAATTAGGTAGAGAGAGTAAGGTCAACTTCGTCATAAGTCCCACTGTCGAAAACAAGATCATAACATTGCACGTAAAAAATGTTCCGTTTAACGATATTCTCAATGCGGTACTTTCGGCTAATCAACTCACTGTGGTTTCCCTGGGTCCGAATCTCTACCGCATCGATAACATAAAGAGTATTGCGGATGAGAGAGAGCAAGAAGATGTCAGGCGTAAGAAGGAACTTAAATTAGTCCCGACGCGCATACTCGTGCACCGCTTGTCGTTCGCAGAGGCCGAAAACGTCGTAAAGGTGTTGGGAGAGATTTTGAAGGCGTCGGGTGAAGGTGATGGAAGGATAAAGGTGCAAGCAGACAAGCGTACCAACTCCGTGATCGTCAATGCTCCGGCTGGAGACCTCTCGACGGTGAAGGCCCTACTCGAGCGGCTTGATCTTGAGACGCCACAAGTCCGCATTGCAACCCGCATCGTTGAACTGAAAAAGGGTAGCGCCAGGAGCTTTGGTATAAGTTGGGGCATGCCGCTGAATTTTGATCAGGGGCGTGGGCTTGGCTTTGGTAACTTGGTATTCCCGCAGTCCATGCTCTCTAAATTCAGTATCGATGCCGGCGGTAATGCGCAAAAAACCGGGACCTCCAATTTCTTTTTCGGCAGCGCCAACAATTCCACAGCGCTCGATTTAGCGCTCAGTGCGCAAGAAACGCAAAATACGGCCGAGGTACTCCAGTCAAGTAGCCTTATTGTCGGCGACAATGAAAAAGCGACTATCGTCGCAGGTACCACGGATTATTTTATCCCTCAGGGGGGCGGCATTGGTGCACCTCCGCCCAATCCCGAAGACAGCAAAGTTGAGTACAACCTCACAGTTAAAGTGACACCGCATATCACAGCTGATGGCGCCGTACAGATGGATCTAGATATCAGGAGCGACACGCCGACCTTGCCTAAGGTTCCGGAAAATAGCCGTGGTGCCAAATTAAATCGGCAGGTAACAACAAAGATGATGCGCCGCAGTGGAGAAACAGCGGTGATCGGCGGCATCTACAATAACGAACGGACCAAGAATAATACCGGCATACCGATACTATCTAAACTACCAATCATAGGTGCCCTATTTAGAAGTTCGGACTCTAATGAAGAGCGGCGCGAGCTGATGGTCATGGTGACACCTACGGTTATCACCACCGCCAAGAGTTTTGAGTCACCTCCATCACTGGATGCCACTGTAAACACACCTGCTTCCCAAGAATTTGCAGCCCCGGCACCGGCCAACAACGCACCGGTCAACAATGCGCCAGCCAACAACGCACCTGCTAACAACGCACCTGCTAACAACGCACCTGCTAACAACGCACCTGCTAACAACGCACCTGCTAACAACGGTGGTGGCAATTTTGCGGGCAATGCAAACGGTAATGCTAACCTGGGAGCGAACACCAATGAGTAGCCTTCGACGGCATGGCCTGCTCTTTGTGAGCTTGGTGAATCTTGTTGCGTGCTCGGCCAAGCCAGAAAATGCGCCGTCTGGGAGTTGTAGTCTCAGTTGTAGTGGAGCGCGTGTAGCGGCAGCCGAATTCCAGCTGGAAGCTCTGACACCGCCTGCGTTTACTTTGGCCTGTAAAAATCCAGGCGATCCATTGACGGCGCCTCTCACAATTCGGTACCGGGTTTCGCAGCGCCCAACCACGAACTTCAACCAAAAGCGCGGCGAGAATGCAGATGCAGCCGCTGGCGGAGCGGGTGGTGCGGCTACCATACCCACGGAGCCGCAGGTCAATGCTGTGCCGACAGTGCCCGTTGGAGCTGTGGGTTTTGACCCAATAGTATATGGAGACATGGCATTCAGTAAGACCGCCGGCGAGTTTAAAAATGCCAACAATGAGGTTAACCCTGTGCGCTACGCGGGCGTTGTAACCCCTCCTTCAGAGTGGTGTTCGGACTCCTGCGGCATCATGACCTACGAGATATGGCCCAACTGCGCGGAGGGTTCCGTGACAACTGGTGTGCAAGCAGGTGCCGTGAAGAGTGGTGGATTTGTTACAATCTCAATAACAGTGCCTTAACATCGTATCTAGGGACACGATCCTCGATGACCGATATCTGGACCCCACTTCTAAACTCACTGCCTCTGTCGCGTACCGAGCGAGAGACCATCAGGCGTTTTCGTGATGATCCGACTGGGCGGGGATTTTTGCCCGTCGCCGACATCTTGCGCGCTCATCGACTTATTGACGAGAGCTTGGAGTTATTGACACAGGGGGTCAATCAGCATCCGCGGTTCACCGTGGCACGCGTGATTCTGGTGCGTGAGCTTCTTGGTAAGGGCATGGTCACGGAGGCGTGGCAGACGCTCGAAGCCTCGCCGGAGCCGCTACGCGACAACGTCTTGGCGCAGAAGTTACGGCTTAAGTTGGCGGTATTGATGGGTGAGGATGCCGTCGTCAAGGCCACGATTCAGCATCTGAAGCTGCACCAGATGCACGATAGTGACAGTAAGCGCTTAGCGGAGCAGGTGGAGCTAAATGGACTGGCTGCCGCTCAGACAGCACTACTCAAAGACTTTAGTGAACGCGGCATCGACATCACGCTGCCGACATCGGGTAAAGCTGTGTTTCAAGAGATCGACACAGCACCCTCGTTGCCGTCACTTAGCGATGAACCCGTGGTCACCCGGGCGACGTCGGCCTTTTTTGATCCGAGCGAAGTTACTGAGGATCCAGCTATTGCGGGATTCCATGTCGTGCCGCTCAGCGAGATATTTCGCCCGGGTGATTCTGCAGGATCTCGTGAGACTGGCGGCGGTATTGAGCTCGATTCGACAACACTGGCCGAGATTTATGTGCGCCAGCATCATTACAGTAAAGCTCTTGAGATTTACCGACGTCTACTGCGTCAGACTCCCGGCAATGATGCCTTGCGTACCAAAGTATCCGAGCTAATAAAACTTGATAAAGAGCAGAAAGATGCGGATCTGACTCTAGATCCAGGATTAGTCGATGTGATTGAGACCGTCGAAATCATCAATAAGCAGATGCGTTACTTCAATGATCTACTGAGTCGGCTGCAATGAGAAAAACCAAGTCTAAATCCAGGGCCAACCCGAACTCCGTAGATCTTCGGCCGCGTATATTAGTGGCCAGTGGCGTCAATCTAGACTTACTCGGTCGTCGCGAGCCCGGTATTTATGGACACGCCACGTTGCAGGACCTAGAGGCCATTGCCAGTCGTGAATTTGCGGCAAGGGCTGAGCTGGTCTTTGCGCAAACCAATGTCGAATCCGAATACCTAGCATTATTAGACGGCGCCTGGGCCGGAGCCGTGATTAATCCTGGGGCATGGACGCATACGTCTTTAGCCCTGGCTGATCGCTTGGCCGGCTTGCAGCTGCCTTTCGTCGAAGTCCACCTATCGAACACGGCGGCTCGCGAGACTTTTAGACATCACTCTTACACTGCGCGACTGGCAGTCGGCGTCGTGCAAGGCTTCGGCATCAATTCCTACTTGCTCGGCATCGAGGGGCTGCTCAGGTATCTAATGACCAACGCGTCTTGAGCGTTTAGCCGAGTTTTATCCAGCTCCAATTGACCCCAGCGCCCTTAGCGTCGCGGCGGAAACTATGCCAGTCGGTGCGGGCATAAGTGCAGGCTTGGATCACGCCGATATTTCCGGCGGGGATCCCGGCATTGCTGAGTGCGAGAGCGGCCGCCACCTGCAAGTCCAAGTGCCACCTATCGGTACTGCCCTTGGACAGCGTAAACGCGGCCTGTTCCATACTGAGCCCGGAGGCCGGGGTTAGGAGGGCATCTACCACCTCCGCACCTACCTCAAAGCGTTCCCGCGAAATAGTCGGTCCCACAACCGCGATCATGCGGCTCACGTCCTGACCGGATTCCACCAACTTATCGACCGCGTTCATGATGATGCCGCGCGTCAGACCGCGCCATCCAGCGTGGATCCCAGCGACCATTTGCCCAGGAATGGCAAGGAGAACGGGGATGCAGTCAGCCGTCTTGACGGCGATAAAGCTGTCACGCTCAAAGGTGTACAGGGCGTCCGCTTCAATTCTGTGAGGTGCTTTGGCGCTCGTGCTGTCTGGTGCAGTCGGTACAATTTTGGTGCCGTGGACCTGGCGCACGTGGTGACACTCTGGCGCTGTGTCACTGGTCCCGTAGAAGCCATGGTCAAAACCTGCTCGCGTGAGAAGTAGCGAGGTCTTAGCGGGAGCTTCCCAGGTGAATTGGGACAGGAGTTCTCTCGTGCGCATAGTGGTCGGTTCCTTCGTGCGGCAGTCTGATGCCTGGACTCGCTTACCACAATAGCAGATTTAGGCTCAAGGCCCTTGACGCAAGACCTTGGAGGTGAGAAGGAGAAGCCCCCCGCTTGGACCAAACCCGGTCCAACCCGAGCTGCGGCCTAGGTCGCAAGAAGGAGTCAATCATGCTTAAAACTCTACAAATTGGTGCTTTGCTGGTGCTGGCACAGGCCTGCGGTCAAGCCACATCCCAAGGCGCGATGTTGACCGGCGCTCCCCACGAATTTGATGCGATTTGCGGTATTGACGCAGATATCATGTCGTTCCGGATATACGAAGGCAAGGGCCTCCTGCAGGGCGCCTCGTTCCCAGGCAAAGGCTTCGCCTGCCGGCGTGGTGACTATCCCGATCCGAGCTCGCAGCTTGCATGGATCTGCGACGAAGTGGGTGGTGGCAATGCGCATGTTGAGATTCAGCGCATTAGCAGCGGCGCCAAGCAAGCAACGGTAACGCTGGACGGCCCCAGCGGCGGCGCCGTCCATAAACTGAACTGCTACTAACACAGCGTCGCTAAGTTTAGCTTAGCGACCTTGAACTTGGCGTCTCACGCGGAGTGGCAAGCCATGTAGGCGGATAAAGCCAGTGGCGTCCTCCTGCCGGTAATTGCCCTCGCCGTCCATCGTGGCGATGGCAGCGTCATAGAGGGCTAGGGGAGAGCGACGCCCCTCGATGATCACGTTACCTTTATAGAGAGCGACCCGCGTTTCGCCCGTCACTGTGGACTGTGTGGCCTGTAGATAAGTCCGATGCGCTTCGGTGGCAGCGTCGTACCAGTAGCCGTTGTATACCGAAGTCGCAAAATCAGTGGCGCGGCGTTCTTTATCCAAAATGAGGCTGCCGGGGAGACAAAGTGCCTCGATATCCCGGTGCGCGGCTAAGAGTACGGAGTGACCGGGAGCGTGATATTCACCGCGTGATTTCATACCGACGTAGCGCGACTCGACCAAACCTAACGATCCCACTCCGTTGCGCGCCGCGGCTAAGTCAACATAATCAAACACAGCGGCGAACCCTTCGCTTAGGATGGCCCCTGGTTCGTAGCTGAGTACGCCAAGATCTCCAGCGGGGGCATCAGGTACGGCGCTGGCCACGGCCACTGGGACACCGTTTTGCCATTTGATGATGAAGCGTTCAACATGATCAGGGGCCTTAGTTGGATGGACCATGCGTTCAAAAAGTGCGGTTGGCGCCCCTAGCCATGGGTCCTCGAGAATCCCAGCCTCGTAGGAAATGTGCAGCAGATTGTCATCAGATGACCAAGGTTTGGCTGCACTGGCTTTGACCTCCAAACGGTGGTCGGCGGCATAGGCGAGCATGCTTTTCCTGCCCTCGCCAAAAGCCTTGATAAACGCAGGATCGCGCCACACCGGCAGGATACTTAGCTCGGGTGCTAAAGCCTGATAGGTTAACTCAAAGCGCACCTGGTCGTTGCCCTTACCAGTGGCACCGTGGGCGAGCAGCTGCGCACCGCAGGCGCGCGCCGTCTCAACCTGCGCCTTGGCAATGAGTGGCCGGGCAATCGACGTGCCGAGGAGATAGCGCCCCTCGTACTGGGCGTGTCCGTGCAGGCATGGCAGGAAAAAATCATGCAAGAATTCATCGCGCATATTCTTACTAATAAATCGCGCGGCGCCGCCCTTTTGGGCGCGCGCTGCGATCAAATCCAAATCCTCCGTCCGTTGACCGACATCAGCGAGGAAGGCCGTAACTTCAAAGCCACGCGCGGCTAGCCAATGGAGAATGACGGTGGTGTCAAGGCCGCCCGAGTAGGCGAGGACTACATGTGGTTTTGTCATGATTTGGACTCCGTTAAAGACGAATGTAACTGATTCCCTGCTTGCTCAAGGTGATTTATCCAGCGCTTGATCTCACTGGCGACCATCTGTGGTGCCGTGGATCCGACGCTACGAAATGAAGCTAGAGTATTTTTAATGCCAAGTTTTCTAGCAGCTATCGCGATAAGCTGCGGATGGGCCGCCTTGAGGGTATCCTCTGGTAGCGTGGCTAACGTTAAGCCTTGCTCCTCCGCGGTACGGACCAGTTGGCCGACCATGGCGTGCGCTGAACGCATGGGACAGCCAATTTCAATCAGCGCCTCCATCAGCGTCGTCGCATCGAGAAACCCATGGTCCAGTCCGGCCTCAATCGCGGCGCGGCGCAACGTTGATCCTTCTGTCATGAGCGTCATGAGTTCGGTGCTTGCCAGAACGGTGTCGTAGGCATCAAATAGGGCAGCCTTGTCCTCTTGTAGGTCACGATTGTAAGCAAGCGGCAGTCCCTTTAGGAGCACAAGTAAATTTTGTAGCGAACCGATGACGCGGCCAGTGCGGCCGCGGATCAATTCGAGCACGTCTGGATTCTTCTTGTGGGGCATGATGGAAGAGCCGGTGCAAAGTTCATCAGGCAGGTTCAAAAACGCATATTCCTGGCTGCTCCATAAGATCCACTCCTCGGCGATACCGCTGAGGTGCGTGGAGACTAGGCTCATTGCAAAGAGCGATTCGGCCACAAAATCGCGATCCGATACGGCATCTAGCGAATTACGGCAGATGGCGTCAAAGCCGAGCGCCCTGCAAACTTCATGTCTATCGATGGGGAGGGAGGTGCCAGCCAATGCTGCGGCACCGAGAGGCAGCTGATTGACGCGCTGCCTGGCGTCTCTTAGTCTCTGAATATCGCGCTCAAAGCGTTCCACGTGGGCTAGGTAGTAATGGGCTGCCAGCACCGGCTGTGCTCGTTGCAAATGGGTGTACCCGGGTATCACGGTATCACCGGCGCGCTGTGCGGCATCCACGAGGGAGCGTTGCAAGTTTAGTAGTCCCGTCACCAAAGTGTCGATGGCGTCACGGGTCCACAGACGTAGACTGGTGGCAACCTGATCGTTGCGGCTGCGCGCCGTATGTAATTTGCGACCGGTGTCGCCGAGGCGCTCGATGAGTGCTGACTCGATATGCATGTGGATATCTTCAAGTGTGTCGCTCAGTGTGACCTTACCCGCAGCAAAATCCTCGCCGATAGCGTCAAGGCCACTGATGATGGCCGTTGCCTCATCCCGACTGATGATGCCCACTGATCCGAGCATGTGCGCATGAGCTTTGGACGCTTCGATATCGTGGCGCCACAGGCGGATGTCAGTTTTAATCGACGCTGTGAACGCTTCGACGGCGCTGTGTGTCGATGTTTTAAAGCGTCCGCTCCATGCTTTTTGTTCCACAAAAAAATCCTTTGTTTCAGATGGACGCTGCAATTTATCTCAGCGATAGGGTTTACACCAATCCGAAATGAACGTATATATGTGAATAGTAATCATATTTATGCGTCAATGATGCATAAAATGTAAAGGCAATGTGTAGATTGTGTTTAGGTTGTGTAAGGACTGCCCAAGAATTGAGCATGCGGGGTATGGTCTAGGATGGACAAAGCAACACGACAGCGAAAAATTACCGAGATTATTCGGCGTAGTCCGGTACGCAATCAGTCTGAGCTCGTTGCTCTCCTGACTAAGGCCGGGATTGAATCCACACAGGCCAGCGTGTCTCGTGACCTCAGCGATATGGGTGTGGTCAAAGTGGACGGTGTTTACCGGGCACCACAGCTAGAGCCAGGTCAGTCGCAGCTAGTCGACCATCTGGCGGCGGAAAAGATTGGCGATCATCTGATTGTCGTGCGCACAGGTCCCGGCCACGCCCAAGCTGTGGCGTTGCATCTTGATCGCGCTAAGTTGACGGGCGTTGCTGGCACCATTGCTGGTGACGACACCATTTTCATTGCCTTGCGTAGCCGTGACGATCAGTCGAAGGTCATGCGTAAGATTTTCTCCATCTTCAAGAAATAGGGGAGTGAGATGCTGCAGCGAGTAACAGATCTGCCGGTGGTGGCGTTGGGACCCCAGGGGAACACAACTGCGGGGCGTGCCAAGCGTCTCATTAGGGCAGATAAGATCGCCTCGGTTGCTGGTGCTGCCAACCTACCGGCAGACTTGCGTATTGCCATGGTGACCCTGAGGCCACGGTCGGGCGATGTGGTGGCGGTCAAAGTGCTCAGCGAAAATCCCGGCTACGACCGACTCGAATTGACGTCGGGACGTCTCGCTCGTCTAAGTGTGGGAGATATTTTTATCGGTGTCATGGGAGCGCGGCGTGCACTCAAGGGTTACGTCGGTGACGTACCGAGTGAGCTTGCCGTTGGCGACGAGCTTCACATCCTCAATATGGGTGGCGTGCTCGGGCGCTGCACGGGCTTCAATCAAACGATGGGGCAGCCGGTGCGCACGGAGTATTTGGGTGCCGTGCTACAAGACGGGAGTCTCATAAATATTGCAGACTATGCTCTGCCTCTCGTGAAGCCGACCGGACCTGTGACGCCCGTCATTGCCGTGGCGGGTAGTTGTATGCACGCTGGCAAGACTAGGGTAGCGGTGGAGCTGGTGCGTCGGTTTACCAGTGCCGGTTATAAAGTCGCTGCGGGTAAAGTCTCAGGTATTGCCTGCCTCAAAGACACACTGGAAATGCGCGACAATGGTGCGGTCAAGACGCTCAGCTTTCTCGATTTGGGTTTGGCGTCCACAGTCGGTGTGAATGATCTCGCAGCCGTGGCGCAGTCGATCATCGGGCATTTAACCGCAGCATCACCGGACGTCATTGTTCTTGAGTTGGGCGATGGTTTGCTTGGTGGCTATAACGTGAGCTCCATACTCGACGATCAGATCGTTCGCGATAGCCTCGCGGCTCTGGTCTTCTGTGCTGGCGACTTTGTGAGTGCTTGGGGCGGCATTGAGCTACTTAAACAGCACGGACTCGTGCCCGATGTGATCTCCGGAGCGTCGACAGATAGCCGGATGGGTGTCGACTACATTAGGCAGGAGTTAGGTATCCCAGCTGCCAACGCCATTGTCGGTGGTGCGGCATTGTTTGCTTTAGTCGAGGCGCGTCTTTTGGCTACCGCTGATGAGGGTGTCCAATGAGCGCGGCAGTCAGGACAGCGATCATTGGTGGTACTGGTTACTCTGGGGTCGAATTGACGCGCTTGATCCTGCAGCATCCCCACACGGAGCTGGTCCTTGTTACCTCGCCCAGCGGGGAGGGTAGGCCGCTCGCCGATCACCAGCCGATTTTGCGCGGATTGACGCAGCTGCCACTTAGTCCGGTGCCGCAGGCCGCGTCTGAGTGGCCGGCGGTGGATCTCATATTTCTGTGCCTTCCCCACGGTGTCAGTCGCGACCTAGTGCCGTCACTGCCGCCCACGGCCCGCGTCATCGATCTGAGTGGTGACTTCCGCATCAGGGACGGAGAAACCTTTGCCAAGTACTACGGCATCTCTCCCCCCGCACCAGAGTGGCAGCGACGTTTTGTCTATGGTCTCCCTGAAGTCGTTGACAGGGCAGAGATCGCACATGCGCATTACGTGGCCAATCCCGGCTGTTTTGCAACGGCCGTGACCTTAGGGCTGGCGCCGCTTGTGCGTCTTGGTCTCATCGAGTCTCGCGTCATTGTTGATGCCAAGACTGGGTCGACGGGCGCCGGGGCTAAGCCCTCAGTGACGACGCAGCATGCGACGCGCGCCAATAGTTTCTACGGTTACAAGAGTTTTGCGCATCAGCATGTTCCGGAGATTAAGCAGACGCTGGCGACGCTTAGTCGCGGCTGGGGTGATGGTCTCGTTTTTCAGGCGCATAGCACACCGCTGGTGCGCGGGATTTTTGCTTCCATTTACTGCCGCGTGCAGCCAGGTGTCAGCGCGGCATCGATAGACAAAGCATTCCGCGATTACTATGAGGGCTGCGCCTTCATGCGCCTATGTGAAGGGTCGCCCAATGTAAACTGGACGCGTGGCAGCAATTTTGTTGATTTGGGCTGGAGCCAAGAGGACCGTGAGCTCATCGTTTTTTGCGCGCTAGATAATCTCGGCAAAGGGGCTGCCGGTCAGGCTGTGCAGAATATGAATCTTATGTACGGATATGCAGAAATGACCGGTCTTTGGCAAGCAGGAGGCGTGCCGTGATGCAGGAGACAACAAGTAATCTTATAAATGTTTACAAGAGACTGCCCGTCAAGATTGTCAGAGGGCAAGGCGCTTGGGTGTACGACGAATCAGGCACAAACTTTCTCGACATGTATGCGGGCCATGCAGTGACATCAACTGGCCATTGTCATCCGCATCTAGTGAGCCGTCTGACGGAGCAGATGAGTAAGCTGCTTTTTTATTCTAATGCGGTTCACGTCGAGCATCAGGAAGAAGCTGCTGCACTGATCGCCGCCGAGCTGCCGCCGCAGCTGAACCGCGTATTCTTCTGTAATTCCGGTGCCGAGGCCGTGGAGAATTGCCTTAAAGCAGCGCGCCTGGCGACAGGTAGGCAGAAGATCGTCGCCTTTGACGGTGGATTTCACGGCCGCACACTAGGTGCTCAGGCGGTCACTGGGCTAGCCAAGTACCGTCAGGGCTTAGCGGCAGATATTGCTGGTCACACTTTTGTACCCTTTAATGATGCTAAGGCTGCGGCTCTGGCTGTTGCTGGCGGTGATGTGGCTGCCATCATTGTGGAGCCCATACAGGGTCTAGCTGGATGTCGCACTGCGGAGCCTGAATTTTTCGTCGCACTCAGACAGATCTGTGATCGTCATGGAGTGCTGCTCATCTTCGATGAAATGCAAACGGGTTTTGGCCGTACCGGTAGTTTCGCCTTTGCCCCGCGCTACGGTGTGGTGCCTGATCTCATCAGCTTCGGCAAGGGTATCGCGTCAGGTCTGCCAGTCGGCGCGTTGGTGACTACGGATAAGGTGGCGTCGCGTCTGCGCCCCGGCGATTTAGGCACCACCTTTGGCGGCGGACCGCTTGCCTGTCTTGCGGTCTGTGCGACCATCGAAATTTTGCGGCGCGAGCAAATTTATGAACAGGTCCAGAGTCGTGCGCCACGTCTGCGTGCGGCGCTGGCCTCGCTGCCAAGTGTAACCGAGGTGCGTGGTGAGGGATATCTGATAGGTGTCAAGGTCGATGGCTTGGCAGCAAATTTGCAAAAGCAGCTATTTAATCGCGGGGTACTCGCAGGCACTTCCGATGACCCGTCAATTCTGCGGCTTATGCCGCCACTGATTCTTAATGATGCGCACATTGACTACTTTGTCGAGCGTATGGCTACAGCAGAAAAGGCATTCCGTGACCGCTCTTGAAAACCCGCAAGCTTTGACTCCAGTGACTTCTTTACGTGGCAGGTCTTTCCTGTCGACGGCCGATCTGACGGGTGCAGAATTACATCAACTGATCGACTTAACGATCACGGGTAAAGCCCAGGGGCGCCTCGCCTTTGGTCAACCTCTAGCCGGACGCGGCGTCGGTCTGGTCTTTTTCAATCCCTCGCTGCGCACGCGCGCGTCAATGGTGATGGCCGTGGCTGGTCTAGGTGGGCAGCCCGTGCCGCTCGATATCAGTGCTGGGGCCTGGGACCTGGAACATGAGACCGGTGTGGTCATGTACGGCTCTAAGAGTGAACATGTGCGCGAGGCTGTGCCCGTCCTGTCGCAGTATGTAGATGCAATTGGGGTGCGCTGTTTTCCCAGCTTCAAGTCTCTGAGTTACGATCGGGGAGAACCAGTGCTGGGCGCCTTTGCTGAGTATGCCCGCGTACCTGTGATTAATCTCGAATCGGCGACAGCTCATCCTTGTCAGGCCTTAGCTGACATGGTGACTATTCGGGAAAAATTAGGTGGCTTGGCTGGTCGTAAACTGACTCTGGTTTGGGCAAATCATCCGAAGGTCCTGCCCCATGCCGTTCCTAACTCATTTGCGACGGCAGCCCTGCAGTGTGGCGCTGACCTGACGATCGTCGCTCCGCCAGAATATTTGCCTGACCCAGCGTGGGCACAGAATTTGGACAAAGCCGCCAAGCTGAGCGGAGCGACACTCAGGCAAACATCCGACCTACGCCGTGGCTACGACGGCGCTCAGATTGTCTACGCCAAAAGCTGGGCGTCCACCGCTCACTATGGTGATGTCCAGCGCGATCTCGAGGTGCGTCGACGCTACCAGCAATGGCAGGTGACTTCCGACCTGATGGCACACACCAATAACGGCCTATTTATGCACTGTTTGCCCGTGCGCCGGAATGTCGTCGTCGCTGATGATGTGATCGATGGGCCCCGTTCGATAGTAGTAGAGCAGGCAGCGAATAGGCTGGCAGCACAAAAGGCTCTGCTAGCCTCAATACTGGCATGATTTCGGGAGATAAGATGACGGCACCCTCGAGAGAAACCTACGTCGTGAAGATTGGTGGTGCCGCGGTTGACCGCGGTGACGTTGCTGATGAACTCATGCAACAGGTCAAAACATGTCGCGATGCTGGAGTACGCCTCGTCTTGGTGCACGGCGGCGGTGATCGCTTGACGCAGGTTGCGAGCAGTCTCGGAGTGGAGGCTCCTTTTATAAATGGGCGACGCGTTACCAGTGATGCCCTGATCGATGTCGCCAAGATGGTGTTCGCTGGCGGTGTCGGCACCGATCTGGCTGCAGCCGCTTACCGGGCTGATTTATCTGCTATTGCGATATCTGGGGTGTCCGCTGGTCTCGTCGAGGTCGTGCGTCGCGGCCCTGTTCAAGGTGTCGACTATGGTTGGGTGGGTGATGTCACTCAAGTGAATACCAGCCTACTGTGGGCCTTGTTAAATGCAGGGCTGACTCCACTGGTAGCAAGTCTTGGTATCGATAATCAAGGTTTTATTTATAATGTTAACGCCGACACGATCGCCTGTCGCTTGGCCGTCGCACTCAAGGCGGACAAATTGATCATTCTCACCGGTCCAGACGGAGTCTTGCGGTGCATCGATGACCCCTTGAGTCGTGTGGACGCGATCGATGCCACCGCAATTTTAGAAAATAAACTGGATTTCCCCGTCTCCGGTGGCATGCTGCCGAAGCTGGCTAATTTGGCAGCTGCCACTGTGGAAGGTGTCGGGGCAGTTCATGTCGCCTCGTGGCGCCGTCCTGAGGTGTTGGCTGCCTGTTTGGGCGATCATACGCCCCCTATGGGGACGCGCATTAACGCTCCGAGACAAACGGCAGCTTACTGAATCTTAGGCGGCTTACGGACATTTACCTAAGCCAAGCGTACCGGTCTCCTTCAATGTTGGTCCACCAGGAATCACCAATGATGGGTGATCAAAAGGTGCTCGTTCTCTTTCGACGCGGCAATCAGTGAGGCCATTGGTGAGAAAATCGACGAGCTCGGCCTTTTCCGCCCGGGTCAGATAAAACGGTTCGAGCTCACTCGTCTTCTCCGCATTTGGGAAATCACCGCCACGCGCATAAAAGTCGACAAGTTCGCCGAGACTCGCAATCCCACCGTTGTGGAAATACGGTGCCGTTAGCTTGATATTGCGTAACATAGGTGTCTTAAATGCCCCCCTGTTAAAGCGCGAGTTACTACGAGCGAATGTGGCGCCACCTGGACCTACACTGGCGCGGCCCAAATCTTCCTCCGTCGGACGTACGCCCAGATTGTGATATCCCTGGTCAGCTCCGTCGTCATTTAGGGGGCCTTCGCGGAAGAGGTAGGTGTAACTCGCGTCAGATAACTCTGGCCCAGAATGACACTCGTAGCACCTCGCTTTGCCGTTGAATAACTTTAGACCCCGCTGCTGCGCAACGGTCAGGGCCTTGGTCTGACCACGCAGGTAACGATCCATCGGCGTGTCGTTAGGGACTAAGGTCGCTTCGTAGGCCATGACGGCCTGGCCCCAGATACGGCTAAAATGGCTTAAGGCATCGCGCGCTATTTCCGGTCTAAATGCGGCAGTGATTAAGTCCTGGTAGGTACACGCTTTGCGACCACAGCGTAATCCTTTGGCTGGCGAAGCACTCATGCTACCGAGGGCACTGTCGCTCCGTGACACAACCTGAAACTGAAGGACGGGGCGCACGAGCATTTTTGCCGCGACACTTTGTGGTCCATTAAATTGGCGGCCGGCACAAGCCATCTCGACAGCATTATTGACTGGACCGACGGCCTGCGATGCCAGGCTAGCATTGGTGGCTAGGACTAGCTTTTCTCCAGCGTTGGCACTTTGGCCAAAGGGATCGAATCCGTTAAAGTCCGTACTGGCGCGGCCGTCCCAGAAGTTTTCCACATTGAATATAGCTCCTATGACCGTTGGTGTGTTGCGTCCTGTAACGGCACGGTGACTGCCGAATGGGTGTTCAGCGACTAATTGGCAATCGTCCTTGGCATCCGTAATTTTCGTTGGTAGACGTCGAAACAAGGCGTTCTCGACTCCCTGTGATCCGATCCGGTCATCATTTGTGATCGAGCTTTTTCTAAATTGCTGACCTGGTCCGTTGACGCCGCCGCTGGCAAAGACACCATCAGGGCCAGGATGTAGGGCGTTCAGGGTGCGAGCATCAGCACCGGCTTGAAAGTGGCACGAGGCACAAGCGGTTTTGCCGTCACTGCCTACTTGCATGTCCCAGAATAAAGCTTTCCCAAGTCTGACCGCTGCTGCCATGTTAGTGATGTCGGTGGCGGTGGGGCGCGGCAGTATCGCGCAGTCGAGAGGTTGTGCTTCCTCACCATCGTGGCAATAAGGTTGTGTGCGCGATGCTGCTGTGGGTGCCAGTTCGTTTTTCTCTAATGCTGGTTTAAGTGGCCCCATTGCTTTTGCTGATTTTTCTCCAGCAGTATGGCGTAGATACCAATCGGCAAAATTCTTGGCGCCCCTCAAGGCACTTTGGGAATCTACCAGGCTCAGCGCCGCTCCGGGACTTGTGGAGACTCCAGGAGGTGATTCCCTCACTGTTTCAAGGCTTGATTGATGGACCGATGCTTTACATCCAGTCGCCGCGGCCAAGGTTAGGGCCAGACCGATGACACTAATTTTTGACATACCGATTCCCCGTGAAAGTCATGTTGCGAGCCAGTCTCGCGTCGTGATTATTCGGGGCTTATCGGCATTAGTTGTCAGAAACTTGAACTCTTAATTTCTTACAATGTGAAGCAATCGATGCAAGCATCAATAAACAATGTTAATTTACTGATAACTGGCGCGATATTCGCAACTTAATGAATCACACTCATGGTGATCCATTTGCCAGATTGGAATCGTCGGAGAAAGATCATCGCCTGCACCATGGCATAGATGCTCGCAGTTCCCCAGGCCCAGTAAAGTGCACCGTCCCACTCACGGGCAATCCATGTTGGTAGGACCATAAGCGGCCAGGGCAAGGCCAGGGCGACGGCGGAAACAAAACGCGTATCTCCAGCACCCTTAAGCGTGAACGAGCAAACTAGATTCAGGCTGTCGAAGCAAGTGAAGACAGCCACAAACATCAGGAGCACGGGCACGATCCTTGCCACGTCGTTCCACAGCGCAAGGTTGCTTGGATTTTGAAACCAACCCAAGTAAAAATGCGGCACCAAGACAAAGCTGAGGCCCATCGACATCATGTAAGCGAGAGCCAAGTGGATGCCACACCAAGTGACGGCCTTGGCCTCTTCGCCCTTGCGTTCGCCAAGCAGTTGACCGACCTGGATAGCTACCGCTTGGGCGACTCCCATGGCGGGTAGTACCGACAGCATCATCACGGTAACCACGATGCCGCTGCCGGCAAGAGCGGCCTGGCCATCCTTCATCCGGCCGACAATGATTAGAAATACCGAAAAAGCCAGGCCTTCGAGAGCCCACTGCATACCACTGGGTAAACCGTAGCGGAGAAACCTTTTAATCAGTGCGAAGTCTGGCCTCCAGCCTGAAATCATCCTGAACTCGCGTTCAAATTGCTGACGAAATAGTAAACTCACCGCAAACGCCGCCGCCACGTAGCCGGCTAGCGCCGTCGCATAACCGGCACCAGCCACACCTAGTGCTGGAAAACCCCATTTGCCGAATATGAGCACGTAGGCAAAGAACGCGTTGGCCGCCATACCAATGAAGTTGATCCAGAGGATGACGCGCGTGCGTCCCAAACCTGAGAAAAAGCTACTCACGGCCGCCACTACCGCCGTCGGCAAGGCCGAATAGCATAGGGCATCGAAATACGCGATTTCCATGGTGCGCAGCTCAGGTGAGTGGCCAACCACCGCAAAAATTAATTGCGATAGAGGAATCAGGCCGAGAAAGAGTAGCCCACCGATCACGCTCACGTGGAGCGCCTGCCACGTAGCAGGTCCGATCATCTGATGCTCTTTAGCGCCAAAATACTGCGCGACGAAAGTCATGAGATATGACGCCGTTTGTTGTAGTAGCGCCATAGGAGCCCAAAAAATACCGGAAACGGCGATAGCGGCCGCTAAGGCCTCGGTCGAGAAGTTACCGAGAAAAACGCGGTCGACCGTAAGCTGGACATTCCAGAAACTGTTGGAAACGATCAGAGGCCAGGCAACTTGGAGTATGGTTCGGTAACGGTTGCGTGCTTTGGCGCTAAATGGTGTCATTGGGGATCCGGGCTAGGGTGAGCATGCTGTGCTTCGCCAGTATTCTAGCTCCTGATGATCCCCGAGATGAATGCTTATTTGTCAAAAGTCTGTGCGGTTAGGGGCTCAAAGCTAGGCAGGCCTTCTCCAAATCTTTACAGGCGTCGTAGCAGTCTTGACACGTTTTCATATGTTGGCGGTGTTTGTCGCAGGCTTTAGCGCAATCGGCAGCTACGGCCGCCGCAAGTTTAGCGCTCTGGGCCAGATGCTGACTGTGATTAGCCGCAAGTTTACCCACGACTTCGGCGACTGCGACGAGGTCGGTGACGTGCTCGAGGCATTCGGCCATGTCCTTCTCTCCGTGTGCTAGCATCTCGACGCAGTGATCGGCACAAGCTAGGCCTTTGGTGACTGCATTGGCAGCAGCACTAGCAATGAGTGAGGTCTTGTCATCAGCGGATGTATGGTGCTCCCGGTGATGATTATTGTGATCATGTTTTGACGGCTTTTTGGCTGCATCGGGACTGCTGCCAGTTGCCGCTGCTTTGAGTGCTAGTAGACTCACGGTGGCGCCTATACCACTGAGGCAGAGATCGCGACGATTCATGGGATTCTCCTTAAAAAATTGCTTGTTTAGTTAATGACGGCGACTGCATCAACGTCGATGCGGTTGCCGGTTGAGGCGACGTTTCTAGTTCCTGTCGCTGTGATCACCAGGGTGTGAACTGCGCGCGGTAATCCGGTGCGGACAAATTTTAAAACGGCACCGGTATTAGTGCGTGAGTAAAGATCCACATTGCCTTGTGGGACGCCGTCCAAGGTGACGGTAGCGATACCCATCGTGGGTCCGACGGCAGTGATCCAAGCCACTTGCGAGCCGGTGAAGCGGATGGTAGCGGAGGCGTTACGAGTGGTAGTACTACGCGCCGTACCACCAAAAAAGTTCGTTGCGACAGTTCGTAGCCATGTGCGGCGGTAGGTGATAGCTCCGGCAGCCTCCTGGAGTGCCGTGAGATTGAAGGGACCACCGCGGGTGGCTGCGGCATTGAGACCTCCGCTGTCCGTGGCACCCACGCGGTACTCGTAACTACGTCCAGCGGTGAGTAGGAGTCTTTGATTGGTCGTGGTGGGCGTCGTTAATGCCACTTGGGTGAACGCACCGCCATTAATACTCCTTTCGAGTCTGTAACTGGAGATGGTCCTGCCGCCGAAAGTTTGGGCGCTCCAACTGGTAACTGTCGGTATGTTTCCTCCGCTCACGGCAACGTTGGCTGCCAAAATCGTCGCAGGTGAGCTCACCACTGGCACCGTCATAGCGAAGCTATAACTATCCGTGCGCATGTCAGACGCCATGCCTGTTTGATCGATAGCGACAGATTTTAAGGTACGCGGCGTTGGTCCTGTGAGCGTTAGTGGCGTTGTGTAGAGGCTGCGGCTCAGAGAGTCGAGAGGCGACGTGGCATCAAGTGTGTAGTATATCCGCCCAGCCCGGCTCGCGCTAAGAGCCACGGTCACGCGGTCCGCATAGTTGCCGCCCGGTGGTTGAACCGTGATAGCTGGTGCGGTTGTGTCAATCGTGTAGCTAGCGGTCTTTACGGCTGTGCTGACGCCACGCGGCAGGGCCGCAACAAACTTGACGGTTGTCGACTGGGTGATGGCTACTGGTCCGGTGTAGAGTGTCCCGTGGGTTCCGATCACCGGCACAGTGCCATCAATCGTGTACCAAATCTGAGCGCTGGCCTCAGATGCCGTGAGGGTGAGCTGTTGCGGTGCCGTATAAAAAGCTCCCATGGGACTAGCATCGACGTCTAGGTCTGGTGCCAATTTGCCGCTGATGTTGAATAGGTCCGTGTACATGACAGTTTCATAACGCGTCCCTTGCAAGCGCTCGAGGCGTATGAAGTTAGTGCCGAATGGACTACCGACTACCGTATGGGGAACGTTGGGATCACCGATGTATCCAGTTGGTGCTCCGTTCGACCACTGGAGAAACGGTCCCACATGAGCAAAGCGGCAGGCGTCAAAGTTGCCTGCAATCGGGTCGATGTCGTCGGTGTGGTTGATAGCGTTTTTGCCGGTTGCACCGGACTCCACTTGAAAATATTTGACACCGTAGGGATGCGTCAACCGGTAGTGACCAGCGATGGTAAGGTCAGCTCTGATGCGCAGGCGGGCAAAGAGGACCCGCTCGCCCCATGCGGGTCCGGCACCTGCGAATGCCCCCTCGATCGCCAGCGTGACATCGACAGCATTACCGGCTGTGCCCGTGGTGCGGGCGCCGGCGTACCATAAGAAACTCTCGCCTGCATAATTGCGCGGATAAACGATCGGTGCAGTCGCATCGATGCCATCAGGCCCCCCTACGGGTGTAGGTAAGCACATGGGGTCATTAGGGTCGACACAAGGGGTCAAGCTCATGCCTGCCGTGTCCTTGATCCAAAACGGCAGTTCGATGGCTGGATTGATCGGCGACCGTGTCAGTTTTTCTGTGGCGACGGTGTAGTAGGCTTTCCTTTCCTTTGATTGCGCCTCGATAGCGCCCGTCGGTCCGCGGCGCAGAGCCCGGTACCGGATCATGTGGGTGTCGTTGTTGGCAAATGTAACTGGGGTACCGCTAAATACCAGCGCGGTGACACTGTTCATCGGATCCGTGCCGTCTGTCGTGTACCGAATCTCGTTGGCTGAGCCCTCGGGCGCAAGACTCACGGCCACTGCCTGGCTGTAAACACCAGGAGTCGGGCTTGCCATGCCAGCGACCGTATTTGGATCAATCGTGTAGGCGTAGCGGGAAACCTTACCGTAGACGCCGTTAGCCTCGCTGACTGTGCTAACAATGAGGCTACCGCTCGCTTGGACTGGCTTGATGGTGATTGGTCCAGCAACAACGTCTGCTGCCAGAGGGAAGCGCGTCGAGCTGGTCGTTGGATCCGAGCCGTCGAGCGTGTAATAGACGGTAGCGCCCGGCTCTGTCGGCGCCAGAGTCAGAGCTGGTGGCGCGGGAAAAGTGTTAGGCATGAGCGATGGGACCACGACAGGCTCCACGAGACGCCCTGCGATCGATGCCACTTGGGCGCTGCCAACTGACGTCAGCACGCCCGCTTGCAGCGTATCGATGCGGAAAAAGTTGGTCCCGAGCGGGCTTCCCGTAAACGAGTGCGGCACGGCAGCGTCCCCGAGATAGCCCGCAGGTGCATCTTGGTCCCACCGGAGCAAAGTGCCGAACGGGCCGGTCAGGAGTCCGTCAAAACGTTCCTTAGCCAAGCCCACATCGCTCACATCGCGCACCCGACCGCCAACCACCGTAACATCATTGAGGCCGTAGGGGTGCGTCACACGGTAGACGGCATCGCGAACGCCACTGGCGACGAATAACGTGCGGGCGAAGGTCACGCGCTGACCTGGGGCCGGGACCTCGGCTGCAAAGGCGGCTTCCAGTGCAAATAGGACGCGAAATTCACCACCAGTGGTCAGTGGTATGCGAGCCTCGGCTAGCCAGTAAAAAGATTCGCCTGGAAAGTTTTCCGGAAACTCAACGGGCTGCGTAGGATCGAAATCAGCAGGAGGTGCCACGCACTTTGTATCTGCGTTGATGCAAAGGTCGACACGCGTCCCCGTCGCGTCGGCGTACCACATGGGGAAGCCGTGCATCGGATGGGCCGGGCCTACCGCTTGCAACGGCGGACCTACGAGAGCAAAGCCGGGGTCCTCCCCAGTCGGCGGCGTCGCGGCCTCGGCGGCGTCGCCGCTGCCTGACGCGACTGGAGGGATGGACGCTGGTCCTCCCAAACTGCTGGAGTGGCGATTCATCAGGCGGCAGCCGCTAGCGAGTGACGTCGCAGCGACCAGGATCAAGACGGGCGGTAGCATGGCAGCCTGCGGCATGGCAGCCTCCAAGTTGGGATTAGATTGCGGTGGGTTGAACTTATAGGTTCGCGAACTGATGTGTTCCAATTCCAGCTTACACGAGTTTGGCCTGAAGACAAAAAGCGGTGGTCCGTTTATGATCCGGCCAAAGGAGGATTGGCAATGACGACACAAACAGTTTTGGTCCCCTTGGCTGAGGGGTTTGAAGAGATCGAAGCCGTTACTATCATCGACGTCTTGCGTCGCGCCGACCTGGCAGTAAAGACCTGCTATCTCCGGGATCCCGATGTGACCGGGGCTCACCGTCTGACGGTGAAGGCCGACCAGAGTCTGGACTCTGTCGATGCGTCCAGGTGCGCCATGGTGGTGCTCCCCGGAGGCATGCCGGGCAGTAGTAACTTGGCTGAGGACCGTCGCGTGCTTGACCTCGTGCGGTCGGTCGATCGCTCGGGGGGGTACGTGGCTGCCATCTGCGCTGCACCGATGGTGCTCGCCGCAGCTGGTGTACTCGGTGGCAAGCGCGCGACCTGTTATCCTGGATTTGAGACCAAGCTCGAAGGGGCTAGCGTCAGCAAGGACAAAGTTGTGGTCGATGGTAAGTTGGTAACCGGTAATGGTCCCGGTAGTGCCGTCCCATTCGCGCTGAAGCTCGTCGAACTGCTGCGCGGCAAGGTCGTCGCGGACGAGTTAGCCAAGGGCTTGCTGTGGACCTGAGCCGACAGCTTCCGCTTAATTGACGAGCGGTTGTGGTTGGAAAAAGTTGAGGATCTCACCGATCACGGGTGTCCGCATGGAGTCGCTTTCTTGTAAGATTTCATGGCGGGCGCCTGCAACGATGCGTAGTTCGCAGTGGGGTGCGGCCGCGCAAAATTCCTGCTGGCCCTCGGCCGTCACGATAGCGTCTTCCTCAGCTTGGAATATCCTGATGGGGACGCTGATCTTGCGCGCTAGCCGGGTGGCGCGGCTCGTGGCAGCTATGGCTTCAGCCATCCATTTGTTGCTCTGACCGCCAATGGTCAGATCTGGTCTCTTCTTGTAGAGGGCGAGGGTCGCGTTGGCGCGCGCAGCACTATGGGTAACGGAACTTTTGCTGCCGTCCTCCTTGCTCGGATCCATCAAGCCACCGCCAGGCCGAAACGCACTGCCCTTGCCGCGCCAGACGTTGAAACCAATCACCGTGCTCACCAGCCACGGCGGGAACCCGCGAGTCCTGATGCCAAACATCGGTGCACTGTAGGCTACGGCTGTAAAAGGGCTGGTACCGTCGGCTAGCATGTCCGTGCTGACCATGCCGCCGAGAGAATGCGCAAGCAGAAAGAGCGGACGTCCAGAGGCCGGGACGACGACGTTGGTGACAAACTGCTTGAGGTCCGTCACGTAGTCGCTGAACTTTTCGACATGGCCGATCTGGCGCTCGTCAAGTAGACGTTGCGATTCCCCCATGCCGCGCAGATCAAGGGCATAGAGGTTGTAGCCAGCTTGGGTCAGGTCGTAAATGATCTCGGCATGCTTAAGCATGGATTCACTGTAGCCATGTACGAACACCACGGTTCCGCGAGCCGGCGTGCCGTCAGTGGCGGGAAAACTGCGATAGGCGATCTTGGTGCCGTCGGCGGCGCGAAAAAACTGCAGCCGCGTGCGTTCAACCAGCGGCAACGCCTGCGTTTCAAATCCAGTTTGAAATTCTGCCTCCGGCAAGGCGGCAGCCTGGCGATTGGGCAGAGCGGTGATCGCAATAGGGACTAGTAACGATGTCAGGACGATGCGTCCAAACACGCGCAGATCGGGGAGGGGCACAAAACCTCCTATGTAGCGGATACCTAAATTTTACGGCTCGCGCGGCTGATCTGTAAAGTCGCCGTTGAGGCTTGGGCGTCGATCGTTTAGGGTAGGCCTACTAGGAGGCTCCCCACGTGCAAGTTGAGGCTAAATCCGTCGTATTTGTTGGTGGCGGTTTGGCGAATGGTCTAGCGGCCTTGCGTCTTACCATGCGGCGTCCAGATTTACCGATCGTCGTGCTGGAGGCTGGGCCGACTCTAGGTGGGGAGCATACATGGTGCTGGCACGATAGTGATGTAACCGCGGCCAGTGACTGGGTGACGGCGCTGGCAACGGCCAGTTGGCAGGGCTATGACGTGCGGTTTCCGGACTATAGCCGCACGCTTACGGGGCGTTATCACGCGCTGCGATCAGCAGACTTTCACGCCAAATTGACGCACCTCCTGCGCCGTCGCGTTAGGACCTCCACTCCAGTAGCGGAGGTTCACGGTGACCACGTGATCTTGGCGAGTGGTGAACGCATTAACGCGGGGTGTGTCGTCGATGGCCGCGGCTTTGCCGCGGTGGATAGTTCCCATTGCGCACCTTGTGCCTACCAAAAATTTTTTGGTTTGTTTCTCCGTACCGACAAGCGCCACGGCATCAAGCGTCCGATGCTGATGGATGCGACCGTGGATCAGCGTGACGGTTATCGGTTCTTTTATATCCTGCCGTGGAGCGAGCACGAGCTACTGATCGAAGATACTTGCTACAGTGATACGGCTGCCGTTGATGACGCTGGCGCGCGTGCTGACATCTTAAGTTACGCGGAGGCTCTTGGTCTCGGTGCATTCACCGTAATCGGTGAGGAGCGTGGCTCATTGCCGCTGCCGCTATATGGTGCCGCAGCACCAACACTCACACGCACCAATCTTCATTCAGGCGTACGGGCCGGGCTCTTTCATCCGACGACCGGTTACTCGATGCCCGAGGCCGTGCGATTTGCGGAATGGCTCAGCGGGCCCGACGGGGTAGGGCGCCGCACCGGTAAGGCCTTGGCGCAAGCGGCTGCGCGACGCGCCCGTCAAGTGTGGCGTCAGGGTGATTTTTGCCGCCGTCTCAATAGTATGTTTTTCAAGGCAGCCGCACCGTCAGGGCGGCGCCATGTCATGGCGAAATTTTACCGCCGCGATCCTGAGTTAATCGCGCGCTTTTATAGCGGTCAGCTCAGTGCCATCGATTGCTTGCGTCTGCTTTCTGGACCTCCCCCCGTGCCGGTAGCAGAGGGGGCGCGAGCCTTTTTTCTGAAGTCTGTGTCTGCAGAAAGGGGCTTGTAAATGGATAATTGTTTACCAAGTGTTGCAGAACTCGACGAGCTACTGGGTGGCGCTGGCAGTCCGGTGGCCGACCAACTCGAGCGTCGTCTCGTGGAGCCCGCGCGCATGCTCATGGCGCGACCCAGCAAGCATATGCGGGCCCGTCTCGTAGGCCTGGCTTATGACCTTGCTGGTGGTGACAATGCTGGACGCCCCTTGATCGAACGTGCCGCAGCCGCACTCGAGCAATTACATACCGGTTCGCTGATTGTCGATGATGTCCAGGACGGTAGCAAGCAGCGGCGCGGTGGTCCAAGCCTGCACACTATCTATGGATTGCCCACCGCTTTGTGTGCGGGTAATTGGCTTTATTTTCGACCTATGCGCATCTTAGATACGCTACCGCTGCCAGTAGATGCGCGTCACCGCTTGCTGTCTGCTTATTACCAGGCAGTGGAAGCCGCACACTACGGCCAAGCTCTCGACATCACGGTCAAGGTCGACACGCTGGGACGTCAGGAAGTACCTGCCTTCTGCGACGCCGTCATTGAATGGAAGACGGGCACGATTACGGCCCTGGCCATGCGCGTGGGAGCTATCGTGGCTGGTGCCGATAGCGCGCGCGAGGAGGCCCTCGCTACGTTTGGTATGGCCTTTGGTAAGACACTGCAGTACTGCGATGATATCGGCAATGTTGTCGGGCGGCGCGACCCCAGTAAGCGCTTCGAAGATCTGCGCCTTCGTAAACCGACAGCAGTTTGGGCCATGGCGGCGGCACGCAGTACGGATGATGATTATGCCGTGTTCCGCGCGGCGGCGCTGCGTGTAGAGGACGATGCAGCCCCACTGATTACCTGGCTGGAAGAGCGCGGCTTTGTCGCCGACGCCACCGTGCGTCTCAATAAAGCCATGCGACTTGCTATTGATACCCTGGCGCAGGCACTTGCGCCTTATGCAATAGAGCAGAGCGAAGCAGCACTCACGCGGCTTCGCGATCTTACTGAGGAGCTGATCGATGCCTACTAACCTGACTCCCCCCAGAGCCTCACACACCATTAAAAAAGCAGCTGTCGTTGGCAGCGGCTTCGGCGGTCTGGCGGTCGCGATTCGGTTGGCAGCAGCCGGGGTGAAGACTGTCATTTACGAGGCCCTACCGGAACTCGGTGGGCGCGCCGGCGTTTTCACCCAAGATGGCCACGTGTTCGACCGCGGTCCGACCGTCGTGACAGCTCCCGACACCATTACCGAGTTATTCGAACTCGCCGGTAAATCGATGAGTAACTACGTCGAGCTCATGCCGGTGAGCCCGATGTACCGGCTTTTCTGGGAGGACGGCACGACCTTTGACTATAGCGCTGGCGAAGAAGATCTGATGCGCGAGATCCGCCGCCTATCGCCCGAGGACGTGAACGGTTATCAGCGTTACTTCCGCTACGCGCAGGAAGTGTTTGACGAAGGCTACACGAAGCTCTGTCACGTGCCCTTTCTAAACTTTTGGGACATGGTCAAGGTGGCACCGCAGCTGATTAGGCTGAATGCGCATGTTCCTGTTTACTCAACGGTGAGTAAATTCTTCAAAAGTGATTATTTGCGTCAGGCATTTTCGTTCAACAGTCTACTCATCGGTGGCAACCCACTGCGGGCGTCGTCGATTTATACGCTCATCCACCCGCTTGAGCGCAAATGGGGCGTCTACTTCCCTCGCGGTGGGACGCACGCACTGGTGCGCGGACTGGCCAAGCTGTTCACCGATATTGGTGGGGAGATTCGCTTGGGCACGCCGGTGAAGCAAATCCTGACCAAAAATGGCCGCATCAGCGGTGTGATGGACGCCAGCGGTAACAAAGAAGACTTTGACACCGTCGTCAGTAATGCCGACGTCGTTCACACCTACGATAAACTGCTTGGGCACGAAGCGGCAGCAGCTAAAAAAGCGCGCCGCCTGAAGTCTAAGCGCCATAGTATGTCGCTATTTCTGATTTACTTTGGCACCAACAATGCCTACCCGAATCTGATCCATCACAACGTGATGTTTGGACGCCGTTATCAAGAGCTGCTCAAAGACATCTTTGACCGCGGTGTGGTCAGTGACGACTTTTCGCTCTACCTGCATGCGCCTAGCTTGACGGATGACTCGCTGGCGCCTCCTGGTAAACACACGTACTACGTGTTGGCGCCGGTGCCACACCTAGGGCACGGGGCCTTCGACTGGAAGCGCAACGGCGAGAGCTTCGCCGATAACATCATGGCGTATCTCGACGAGCATTATATGCCAGGACTGCGCGATGATCTGACCGTGCGCAAAATCTTCACGCCGCTGGATTTTCAGTCGCGGCTCTCTGCTCACGAGGGGTCAGCCTTCTCGCTCGAACCCACGCTGACGCAGAGCGCTTATTTCCGCGTACACAACGCGGATCCGCAGCTGCCGGGGCTTTATTTTGTCGGAGCAGGGACGCACCCAGGAGCTGGCATCCCAGGCGTCATTGGCTCGGCAAAGGCTACGGCTGGCGTCATACTTGGTGCGGAAGCACCGGCGGCGGCAGGGGCGCTGCAACCACAACCCGCTGGAGTTTGAGTTGGCTGAGCCTACTTTAAATAACCCACCAACCTTGCATGAGACTCTGCGTGCCGCGTGTCGCTCAAGCATGCGCAAGGGGTCGCTGAGTTTTTTCCTAGCCTCACGACTTGCCGGCGCACGACTCCGGCAAGGTCTGATGGTGCTTTATTCTTGGTGTCGCTACTGTGATGATGCCGTCGATGCCGGTGATCAAACGGAACTCGTCGAGCGCCGTAGCCTCGCGGTCGATGAGCTGCGTCGTGAGACCTGGGCAGCGATGCACGGCAATCTTGTGACGACGCCTGCGGCTGGTGCACCTTTTGCCATGGTAGCCTTCCACTGGCTGGCGCAGTGCTACCGCATACCTGACCACTACCCGCAGGAGCTACTGGCGGGTATGGATATGGATGTCGCAGGTCAGTTGTACCGGACCTACGATGATCTACGGCTCTACTGCTACCGCGTGGCGGGAGTGGTGGGACTAATGTTTAGTCATCTAGCTGGTGTGAGTGACGAAGCGGCGCTTAAGCATGCCGCCGACCTTGGTGCGGCGATGCAGCTGACTAATATCGCGCGCGATGTGTTGACGGATGTTGCGCTGGGGCGCGTCTATCTGCCCCACGATTGGCTGGCAGCCGAGGGTCTCAGTCCCGAGGATGTCGGTGACCCCACTAAACGCGATGCAGTGGCGCGCGTGGTCGCAAGGCTGCTCGCAGCGGCGGACGACTACTATGCATCGGGCGAGGCGGGACTCCGGTATCTGCCCTTGCGCGCAGCATTGGCAGCCGGTGCTGCTAGGTTTATTTATGCTGAGATCGGCCAGTTGGTGCGTGACCGCGGTGCTGCCGCCTGGGAAAGCCGGGCCGTGGTGCCTCTTGGGCGGAAGTTAGTGCTGGTGGCCAAGGCCGTTAGGGTCGTGATTGCGCAGCGCTGGTCCCAGATCGGAAGGACCTGGCAGCCTGCGCCAATTCGCACAGTTTGGAGGTTTTCATGACAACGCGGGTCTTAACTGAGAGCGATACGACTCATCGTGGCGCCGGTGTCTTGCGTGAGATTTGGCAGTATCTCGCCAACATAGGCTCGTTTAAGCCCACCGATTGGCTGCGATATCTGAGCTGGATGTCGACCATCTTTGGCTTACTCATTGCGACCGTGTCGTTCACCGTCTTTGGGTACGTGAACGGTGTCGACTGGCCAGGCTATGTGTGGTGGGTGCCCGTCGGTAACTTTCTCTTCGCCGCCTCATTAGCGGTCGATGACATCGGCCATCGCACCATCTACAAGTCGCAGCTCAGGCGGGGCGAGGCCTACGTGCATCAAATGATCGTGGCAACGGCTGTGCCTAGCATCGTCTTTCTCTGCCTCTGCTATCAGCACCCCCAGGTGTTTTCCATGGTGGCCTTGGGTTTCACGATCCTCTCATTTTTTTACAGCGCGCTCGATGAAGCCATGCACTGGCATCGCTACCTGACCCAGAAACTGGACCGCGTCGAGATGTGGGCGCACTTTGTCGCCATCGTCGGGCACGTCGTTATGGTGTCGGCATGGTGGCAATGGTTTAACGCGGGATACCCCGGCGTCACCGAGACCATCGATAAGATCATCGCACTCGCCGCTTGAGCCTGGCTGAGTGAGGTTGCTCCCGGGGGGGCTACCCCCGGGCTACCCAACTTGGCGATGTGAAGAGAGGTCAAGGATGCGGATCAGATGCAGGACTCACTGGAGCTAGACTCCAGAGGGTCTTTGGTAAGACGTCTCGCGGTGATTTGGGACATCGCCCGGCTCTGAAGATGGTCTTAGCAATCATCGTGCCAACGACTGGGTCAAGGATTGGGACGCGTGCATTGCCGTGAAAGTGCCTGTTATCACTGCATCCCGGGAATATGCATGTAATTGGTGGAGGGAGCGGCGGGCCCGTTGTGGTAACAGTTTGCGCGGCTAGGTTAGTTTGTTGGTTTAGATTTGTTACCAATGCCTTTAACGAGGTAAGCCTTCAAGGCGATTTACCGCAGTGGTAAACAAGCTTTTTTGCCAGGCCTCCACTGATTGTCGATCGCGGACAAACGGCAAAACATCATCCTTGGCTCGATCAAGGTCAAGGTTTTCTAGGCGCTTGTGCAATAACGCAGCGACATCATTCATCGTCAAATCTTGATCCTCCGGCCACTTAGCTAATTGCAGGAGGCACGCCTTTAAATGAGGTACATCCACGAGGACGCCACGACTGACGTACCAAAGGAAGTCGTAAAAATCCCGTCCCTTGGTATTAAATTTGTAAGGCCTAAACAGCATGGCGACGATTTTGCCTGCGAACAGGGTTGGCAGTGGCAGTGTCTTAATGGAGTAGGGGATCGGACTATAATGCTCAATCACGGTGGTCGGCATGGAACCGGGAGGTGTCGTGTCTACTTCGATCTTGATTTTGAGCGTGTGATCCTTGTGGGTCACGAGGCTGGTCTTGATCTTTAGTAGATGAATGAGCGTGTTGGCCTTGATGAAGGCTGATTCAACACTCGTTCCTGCTGCTTTCCATTTCTTCTCAACCGAAGTCTCAAAGCCGAAAGCTTCGAGCTCGCGTTTAAGAAAATTCTCATACTGAGATATGTCGAAAGTCACGTCAGGCCGTAGCAGCGTAAAATCAAGGTCCTCAGAGAAACGGTCAAGTCCGTGTAGTACGCGTAGAGCTGTACCACCGTAAAACGCGCCTCTCTCAAAGAACTTGCCGCGCCACATGCCGAGCAAGGCGATCTCCTGGATAATCTCCTTCAGCGCATTTTCGTAATCTGGTAGGGATCTGCAGTCATAGCGACTCAGCATCTGTTTGATCACTTGGTGCATGTTAGCGGATGTCCTTAATGTGGCTTAGATGCGCGAATGCCGGGAAGTCGAAGAGTTTGGCGAGTCGCCTGATCTCGCTCTTACGCAGCTCTTTGAGATCTCTGATATCAATACGCATCGCATCAAGCCAGTCCCGCACGTCTCCCATAGTCGCTATGTCCGCCTCTTGAAGCATAGTCTCAAGTATGGCTTTTTCGCGGGACGCGAGGAGAAAGGCGCGATTAGTACCAAGTCCTTGTAGCGTCACTGAGGTGCGGTAAAGGTGCATAGGTAAATAATTGTAGATGAATGTGCCGATTGGGGTGCGGAACTCTTTCCGCCTATTAGGCGTTGTGGAGGACAAAGTCTCAACACGTTCCGGAATGAGACCATAGTAGGCCAAGGCAGCGTGCCCACTGACGTACGAAGGTCCGTAAATCAGGTTGGCAAGCACATGGGGCGAGAATGGACGCTCGTAAATGGGGCCGAGCACGTAAATGCCCTTTTTCACACGGATTACGGCCTGCTGCCGCAGCAAGCGTGTGATCGCGTCCCTCGGGGCTTTATAGCGCCCGACTATCGACAATAAAAAATTATAGTCAAATTCGGGTGTTGAAATCTCTCTGCCGAGTTCTATCAGGTTCATTTAAAACTCCAGTAAGTCGATTTTAACACGACATACTGGTTGACAACAACGTTGAGTACTGGCGCATAGTAGGTCCAGCGACTTGTCGATTGGCTGTTTTGACTCCCGACACCAACCCAAACACAACCTCAAAACAGCGTCCAAAGATGCGAGTAATCCGCAATGCTTTTATTGGCTTAGCAACACTGCAAAAATAAACCTAAAGCCCTGTTTCATTCGCGCCGAACTTCGCCTTGAGGGGTTTAAGCACCCTCAGGACTTGCCCATTCCGGGCACACTGGCGAGGACGACCATGCCCTACACTGGGCTAAACACAATACCAAGACTGGCTACCGCGTTGCGCAATGTCGCAGCCGGCGTGCTATTTTGGGCGGCAATGGTCGCACGGGAGGCCTCGGGCTATCCTTACGAGCTGACCTACGGCAATCGCATCACGGATGCCGACGGGAAACCCGTCCAAGGACCGATCACGGTGTCCGTAGATTTTTACTGGGATATCGCTGACAGCGCACCGCGCGTCGATGTACCTTCGCTGGTCATCCCTGATGTGCAGGTGATCGACGGCGTTTTTCAACTAAGTCTCGAGTTAGCGCCGGGAGACTTTCACAAAGTATTCTCCGAGAGCGTCACGACCGTTTACATACAGGTGACGGACAAAACGCATAATCGGGTTTATGGCAAACAACAGTTTAGTGTCACCCCTTATGCCCTAAAAGTTCCGGTAGACCCAACAGTGTTTAGCTACAATAGCGACGGCCTACTCACGCTTGCTGCCACGCGGCCCACTGGGGCTGGCTTGCACGTCCTATCCTCGGATACGAGTGGAGTGGTGAGCTGGGTAGCTGCGGCAAATTCCGGAGGTAGTGGCGGTACGAGTGCCATGAGCGGTGCAGCTGGTGGAGATCTCTCGGGATCGTATCCAAATCCGGTACTGACTAACACTGGCCTGACTGCTGGTACTTACACGAAGTTGTTTGTCGATGCGAAGGGTCGCGCCCAGTTTGGTATGAGTCTTAGTGCATCCGATTTGCCGCTTATGGACGTGAGCAAAGGTGGTACCGGTGCAACGAATTTCAGCGTCAACGGTGTTCTATTAGGTAACGGTTCGTCTAATGTACTTTCGACGGCATCTGGAAGTAGTGGGCAAGTCCTGCGAGTGCCGAGTGGAAGTGCTGTTCCCTCGTTTGGTCCTTTGGACTTAGGAGCGGTATCTGCTGTCACAGGCACCCTGTCGCCGGTCTTTGGCGGTACCGGGGTTAACTCAGCGGCGACCTTCCCGATGTCAGGAACGATCGTGACGCAAACGGCGACTGAGACACTGAGTAATAAGACACTGAGCGCACCAGTTTTGAATAGTGCGACGCTTGCGGGAGCAACAGCGGTCACCGGCGACATCAGGATAGCTGATTCGAAAACCTTGGGTTTAGGTGCCCATACTGCCGATCCCGCTGGTTTGACTGCGGGAGACAAAGGCAAGACGTGGTTTAATACGACGTCGAATCAGGTCAAGTACTGGGACGGGTCTAACGCTGTGGCGCTGGGCGCGGCTGCAGCTGACTTGGCAACGAAAGAAGGCGTTATAGCAGCGGGTACCACCGCTCAGTACTGGCGCGGTGATAAGTCGTGGCAGACCCTTAGCACTGCAGTAGTACCTGAATCAGGTACCAATTTGTACTACACAGAGGCCAGAGCACGAGCAGCTTTGAGTGTTACGGCTCCGATCAACTATAGTGCCGTGAGTGGTTTGCTCAGCATGAACTCCGCAAACAGCTCTAGCCATGGTTACCTGACGTCGGCAGATTGGAGCACATTTAACGGAAAACAGAATAGCCTCGGGTTTACACCTCTGAATAAAGCAGGCGATTCGATGACTGGCGACCTTCGGATGAGTGGTCAGCGCGTCATGGAAGTGGGGAGCCCGAGTGTTGGCACAGATGCTGCGAACAAGAGTTATAGTGACTCTTATCTCGGAGGCAAGTCCTTTGATCAAACAGGTGCGGTAGACGGTTCGGTGATCAAATGGGATCAGACTAATCAAAAATTTTCGTTAGCAGTTATCACTGCCGGTGTAGCCAGTGTATCGGGTGGTACCGGTGGTACCATCGCAGATAACACCATCACCGACGCAGATATTGCCACAAATGCTGGAATTTCTGACACCAAGTTGGCAACGATCAGCACGGCTGGCAAAGTTTCCGGTGCGGCCATCATTTCAGGGACCATAAGTGGATCGACAGCATTTGATACCACGGGGAACATCAGAACGTCGGGTAACATCACAGCGAGTGGCAGCGTCGGTATTGGTACAACGGCGCCATCTGCACTGCTCAGTGTAGGGAACGGTTCCCAGTTTCAGGTGACTTCCTCCGGCGACTTAACCAGGATAAACAACATCCCGTATAACTGGCCATCCTCCCAGGGCGGTGCAAATCAAGTTCTGACCAATAACGGAAGCGGAACATTATCGTGGACCACGGCTGCAGGAGGGAGCTCTCAGTGGACATCCTCAGGGGGCAGCATTTACTACAATAGCGGTAATGTCGGGATCGGTAATGTCGGGATCGCAACAACGTCGCCTGGATCCAAACTTCAGGTGAACGGTAATGCTGCCATTGGCTATTCAGCCGCGACCGCAGGTCCAGCTAATGGCCTCGCCGTGAGTGGCAACGTCGGCATAGGTACGACGAGTCCTTCGGCTACCCTGAGCTTGGGTGGGACGACAGCGCGCACTATTCAAGTGGATCGTAACACCGCGACTAACTCTGCGGGCAATAGCTTGACTCTGCAAGCTGGTGGCGCGACCTCGGCGGTGACAGATAAAAACGGTGGCACGCTCTTCATCGCCAGCGGCACGGCGACCGGTACCGGGACCTCGACTCTGGAATTCCAGACAGCTAGCCCTGGGAATACGGGTACTAACGATAGGATTCCTACGACTAAAATGACGATCAATGGCGGAGGCAACGTGGGGATCGCTACCACGTCACCAGGATCCAAGCTCCAAGTAAACGGGGGAGCTGCTATTGGTTACAGCGCTGCTACTTCGGCGCCATCGAATGGGTTAGTTGTGGCTGGCAACGTCGGAATCGGTACAACTAATCCCCGAGCCAAACTCGATGTCAACGGCGCGATTTTGGTCCCTGCAGCAACAGCGAATAGCGGCACGACTATCGACTTTTCTGCAGGTAACTTGCAGTACACAAGCCAAAGTTGTGGTGCTTTCACCTTAAATAACATGGCAGATGGTGGTACTTACACGCTAGCTGTCAAGGGTACTAGCGAAGCTCTTTGCAGTTTTTCAGCCACTAACACCGCAAACAATACTCTGACTGTTCGCTATCCTCCCGATCATCAAGCGACCATTGCAAATAAACATACAATCTATACTTTCATGGTAATTGGCTCCGATGTGTATACGTCTTGGATCCCTGGTTACTGATGTTGAGGAGACTCTAATGAGATCTCGTAGTCAGCACATTTCAGGTTTTGCGGCTAATTCTGTAGTCGAGAAATTGGCGTTCTTTTGGTCTATTTTTGTACCTATGATTTCCTTGTCTGTAGTCCCGATCTTTTTCCCAGAAACAGCTCTTGCACAAGTGGGACACGGCGCTTTCCTAAAACCGCGGTTGCAACTGGTGACGGTGATACTTTCTACCACTGGTTCTGGCACATGGACCGTTCCTAACGGAGTGATCAAGTTGGAGTCTGTGGAGTGTTGGGGGGGCGGTGGTGGTGCTGGTGGATACTCGGGCGTAATGTCCCCAGCGGGCGCTGGAGGAGGAGCCTACGCTGCAAAGAATGACATAGTTGTGACTCCTGGTACACAGATGAACTTCAATATCGGGACCGGTGGTGCTTCAGGTACGATTTCTGCCGGTGCCGCTGGTGGTGACACCTGGTTTGTCAACGATACGACTGTATTGGCAAAGGGTGGCACTGGTTCGACAGATACGCTAGCCGGTGTCGGTGGGTTGGCGGCCTCATCAGTCGGGGATGTTATCTATCCCGGAGGCACTGGTGGAAACTCACCAAATAGTGGCGGCGCTGGTGGTGGTGCCGCGGGCTCGCCATCTGGCGCTGGTAATAATGGTATCGACGCGTCTGGTAACGTAGGGAGTGCGGGTGGCGCTTCACCTTCGGCCGGTGCTGGGGGGACGGGAGGAACTTCTAACGGCACCACAGGAAATAGTGGCTCTCCTGGAGTGAGTAACCCTGATGGCGGCGGCGGCGGCGGTGGTGCCGGTTATAGTTCGTCAGGGCCTGGAAACACGGGTGGAGCGGGCGGCGTACCAGGCGGCGGAGCGGGCTCTAGTTCCAAATTGTCAGGAATTAATGCTCCATTAGCCGGCTCAGGGGGTAACGGGCAGATCAGAATTAGATACCGCCGCCACTACTTAGCGCCGACGCCTTAAAGTAGTTCACTTTAAAATACGTGGCGCCGTCTCTGGTGGCTCACTCACAAGCCCCATTCGCCCCACAATACCCCGAGCAACACTCTCCGTCCGTGCTACACGCATCACCGGCGTAGATGCACATGCCTGTGCTCGTATCACTGAGCATACAGGTTTGGTAGGAGCAGTAGCCGCTGCAGCAGTCGTTAGCGAAGTCGCAGCGATCACCGAGAGCGACGCACTGAGGTGCGGTGATTGCCGATGCGGTGTGAGCAAGGCTGATGAGGGCGAGGGCGAAGGTCCAGGGTCTAAGGGTCATAACCACTCCGAGAGGTCATAGGGCGTCAATTGGTTCGGAGGGCCTACCGCGGCCTAACTCGGTTGGTCAAGACCAAAACATAAACTGGATCTAAGTACCCGTTTTAGAGGCAAGCGTATTCTGGATCGCTAGGAGACAAGCTGCCATCTTGTTGCGGGTCTCTTGCCACTCGTGTGCTGGGGTAGAGTCGTAAACAAAGCCGGCAGCAGCCTGGGTCGAGGCCTTGCCGTGGGCCACGTGTATGGTACGGATGAGCAGCGTCGACTTGAGGTTGCCGCGGGAGTCGAACATCCCGAGACTACCGGCATAAAACTCGCGGCTCATGGACTCTAACTCGTAGATGAGCTGGGTGGCTCTGATCTTGGGAGCCCCGCTCACCGTACCGTTGGGGAAGCTCACCCGCATGGCGTCGTAGGCATCGACGGTGTCGGGTAGGGTGCCCACCACTTGGCTAACCATATGAAAGACGTGGCTATATTCCTCCACCGTCATCAGCTCCTCGACCTTGACGCTGCCCGGGGCCGCTATGCGGCCGATATCGTTGCGGGCTAGATCGACGAGCATGACGTGCTCGGCGCGTTCTTTGTCGCTCGCCACGAGTTCTTGACGCATGGCGGTATCCCGCGCCGGATCCCAGGTACGTCGTCTCGTTCCAGCGATAGGTCTATGGGTCATCCGTTGGCCCTGCACGCCGACCATCATCTCGGGGGAGGCGCCCACCAGATGGTGATCCTGCCACTTGTAGTAAAACATGTAGGGCGAGGGATTGAGCATGCGCAGGTGGCGAAAGATATCAAACGGCCTTGCCGCCGTGGCGCGGCCGAGGCGATTACTGATCTGGATCTGAAACACTTCGCCAGCGCGGACGGCGTCCAAGCACTTTACGCCAAGCGATGTAAATTCGCTTTCATTTAGTGCTGCGTCAAAGTGGCCAAAGTCGAGGGGCTCATCGCTCAGGCTGAGCGGCGGTGCTTGGTGCGCGGACGTCAAAGTCTCGATCTGCTCGAGCAGATTCGCCAACTCAGACGCAAACTGACGGCGCAGCTTAGCCTCGTTGCGGTCAGCGATGGGTATGTTGCGAGCGACGAAAAGGCGCCGTGCCAAGTGATCGACGATCAGAAATTGGCGCGGCATAAAAAATGCGGCATCCGGTACGCCTAAGGTCTTAGGGGGAGCTTTGCCGATGGACGGCTCGAGAGCTTGTCCGATATCGAAGCCGAAAAATCCCGTGGCTCCGACCATAGCAGCCGTGTCCGGACCGCCAAGTCGGGTTCCCTTGGGATACACAGTATCAACCTGCCACCGTGCCATAAGATCACGTAGCGCATTAATCGGGTCAGTGATGGGGAGGCTCTGCGACTGTGCTTTACCACCATCGAGATGCAGGGAGTACTCACAAGTTTTTTTGGTGCATGAATCTATCTGCCACGTCCAGACGGGATCGAATCCCAAGAACGAATAACGTGCATTTGGTCCAGCTGCCGCTGATTCGAGGAGGAAAAAGTAAGGCTCATCTACATAGCGATCAGCCAACGTGATTGCCGTCTCGTGATCGAAAGCGATGGGTACACACAGAGCCACCAGTGGATGCTTCGTCGCAGCTGTCAGGAAATCACTAAATTCAGGCAGTTTAGGTGACGTCATCGCTCCCGCCGTCGTGCACATAAGTTTATATCAGAGAGAATACCATGCTAAGCCGCAGGTCAGTGTATCTCATGCTGAATTCTCTCATAATTTCGGCTTTTTTGCACAAAGCTGAAGACTTTAAACTGGTCCACTTAATTGTTGGTCCGCCCCAGTAACACCTCGCTTTTTTTGCATTTACTTGTGAATCAGGCGGTGAATTACACCTGATTCAGGCAACCGCTCTCCGCAATGTACCTAAATCTATTCATTCGGGTACTTACGGCGTAGCCCTAGCTTGAGCTACATTGAATTTCCGCACAGTTGCCGCCAGCGCTGGGCTGCATGCCATGCCCCCGGATGTAGCGTTAGCTACCTCCTAGGCACTGGCACCATGCGGCACAGAACACCGTCCAGTGCTCGCGGAGCGCCTTCGTCTCAGCTCCACGACCTTAGTGGTCGTGCCGCTACGCTAGGTTTAGCCGTGGCGTCGAGCGACGAGCGTTCGATGCCGCAGCCGGTAAACCGGGCTGAGTGTCTCCGCGTCACTGGTGGTATCTGGCCCGAGCAGGGCAAGTCTTTGTGCATCACGAGTTTCAATCCATTGATGGCAGCGTTCTCGTCACGCAGGTGGTGACTGGCGCAGGCAGGGCAGTCCCAGCTGCGTACCTTCGGGGATAGTCCTTCGGCCAGCTTATACCCACATGCGGAGCAGGTGCGTGTCGACCCATGCTCAGGCCACTCGATGTAAATGCGGCCAGACCTGGCTGCCACCCACTGGACGACGAGTTTAAATCTACCGATGAGGGACTGGTTGTTCATGCTGC